>JAAHGR010001054.1 GCA_010672425.1 Symploca sp. SIO2E6 | reverse complement strand
AAAGTCTGTCGCTCAAGAGCACTCGCTTCATTTTTTCTATTGATTTAATGCACTAGCTGTAGTGGTCTATAATATAGTTTATTGGTCTAGGTTCTATTCCACCATTTTAGGTGTGTCGCGCCACTACCACCTAACACCTAACACCTAACACCTACCACCTAACACCTAACACCTAACACCTAACACCTAACACCTACCGTCTCAAAGCCTTAGCGATCACTTCCTCTAATTCAGTTTTACTCAATTGAGTAAGGATAAACACCTCTTGAAAAGTTTTCCCTTGCCGTGCAATAAGCTTAAACCCGCCGCGAATCGGCACCGATACTTTTATTTGCAGGCGAGGGCAATGACTTTTAGCTCGTCCAATCACGGCAGGGGTAATGGTTTGCACCCCACTATAACTTTTGAGCCGCTCTAGCACCTCAATTAAACCAGGAATGTGGGTTGAGTGATTCCAAACCAACCTACCGCTTTTGGATTTGCTCATAAGTTCATGCTACCTCTAGGGGAGCCATTGTTAGTCCAGCACGTTTGAGTTGTTGATGATACAGTTCTGCCTGTTCTTGGGGACCAACCCAGACAACTGCTTGACCTTCATTGTGAACTTGATTGGTAAGTTCCCAGGCAAGATCGCTAGTCATCCCAGGAATGTATTTCATCAGACATTCAGCTACGTGCTTAAATGTGTTGACATCATCATTAAGCACAATCACCTTGTAATTAGGATAGGGCTTGCGGGTAACCTGACCAGACCGCTCAGGAGCTTGAACTGGCGAGGCAAATGTCGCGTGCAAAGCCGCTGAGGTTACCATAGTCATAGAATTGTTACCGGGACACTTGACGACAAAAAATCAAACAATACTGTATTCTTAATCTAGTTTACAGAAATTGTTCCATAAAGCCTACTACTGAAAGAAACAAAAGTACCTATTGCCCTGAACCGGAATCGAGATAACCATTAACTTGGTTATTGAAACCGTAGACTTGGCGACTACCAACCAAAGTCACCAACTCGACCTCCCGCTGATCCCCCGGCTCAAAACGCACTGCTGTTCCGGCAGGTATATTCAGTCGCATACCTCGTGCTTGCTCTCGCTCAAATGCCAAAGCTTCATTCACCTCATAGAAGTGAAAGTGGGAGCCAACCTGAATTGGTCGGTCACCGCGATTTGCGACCATCATACTGAGGGTGGGACGTCCGACATTGAGTTCGATTTCCCCTTCTTGTACAAAAATTTCACCTGGAATCATCCTGATATATTTAGTAATTTGAGCTAATTTTAGCTGCTAATTTACCATAACCAGTCTAGGAGAACCAAAACTCGGTTTTTATCGTTTGTTTAATTTAGCTTTCTCCAACCATCCAAACCAAACAACCCAAAATTTGGTCAACTGGAGGTAGAGCATAATCCATCAGGTCTATCGTAACTGTTGACCCTTCTAATTTCAAGAAGCGCCATTGAGTTCCGTTACTCACTGACCCGTAAATCGTCGGAATATCAACTTGATTAGCTTGATTAAATATTTGAGCAGCAACCATTTCTGCAATGCACTGTCCTAAGCCTTCATTCAAGTTATCTCGTTTTGCTTCTCCCACTACTACCACTGGCGCTTCAATCTCCAATTGTTCTTGAGAGCGACTAATCAAGTAATCAACATAGCCATTGAGTCCTTGACTTGCATCCACTGTAAAATCTTTGCCTGAGAACAGACTAACCTGATTTCTCAAAATTCGTCTCACTTCTTGTAAGATGGGATAGATAATCCCCTCTGACTTAGCCTTTTCTGAACCAACAGCGATCGCCCACGGTAAATCTGTCAACGCTTCTTGTAGCCGAGAACTAGGAACTATTGGATCAATGGGCGGCAGGAACCGTCCTCCTTCAACAGTCGTTAAACTAAAATTTTTTTTGGCTTTAGCTAAGGTAAAACTACTGTAGGGCATAGTTGAATTCGCGATCGCTAAATTTCCAAGTATCTAGGAGAGTAAAGCTTCATATTGGTCATGAGGACCAATCCAGAACCAATAATAATCGTCACTCTTCTTCAAGGCTAACGCTCGATAGCCACCACTAACACGCACAGACCATAGGTTCTTGCCTACCTTTTTGAAATGTAGAGAAGGATACAGCGGATTTTCTCTCCACAGTTGGTAGGCTTTTTGAG
>JAAHGR010001053.1 GCA_010672425.1 Symploca sp. SIO2E6 | reverse complement strand
AGTCTTTTGTACTAGGCTTTGCCCCCACTACCAGCTCTATGATTGATACGCTCTTGGCTGTAGCTCTTGACTTAATCAATCCTGAACATTTAAGAAATTGGGAAAGCTCATTGTTGTTATTGTACCTCGTAACAGCGCGAAGCGCTGTATCTAGCAGTTGGAGCAAGTACTGCTAAAACCGTATTGTTGCTGCATGGAGCTAGCTTTAGCGCCCAGACATGGCAAGAGATTGGCACTCTCCAACTTTTAGCCCAGAAGGGATATCAAGGAATTGCTGTAGACCTTCCTGGCTATGGTTATTCTGAGAGACTATCTGGTTCTACTAAAGATTTTTTACTAGCATTGATTGATGGATTAAACTTAAATCTGCCAATTTTAGTTTCCCCATCGATGAGTGGCAATTACAGTTTACCATTTATTGCTAATCATGCTGAGCGATTGGCTGGATTTGTACCGGTTGCTCCTGTAGGGATTTTGAAGTTTGAGGAGCAACTAAAGGGAGTCCAACTGCCGACATTGGCAATTTGGGGTAGTAATGATCGACTAATTCCAGTAGCGCAAGCTGACTTGTTACTCAAGTTAATGCCAAATGCCCAGAAAGTAATTTTAGACAATGCTGGTCATGCTTCTTATATGCGAGCAACGGATGAGTTTCATGAGCATTTGATTAAATTTGTTAAATTGTTAAATTGTTAAATTGTTGAATTGTTAAATTGGCTGCCAATCTAGGGTAGGACATTAAGGCGGTGCTTAGGTATTGGGTAGTATAATTTAGAAACGATGTAGGGGCGGGTTCGCTCAAAACTTGACTGGTCAACGATAATTGAACTAAACCCGCCCCGGCCTTTGGTAACATTGGTCTGGTTAAACCGGGGCGGGTTTAACTTATTGACTTGTCAATGGACTTGATGATTGGTGAACCTGTCCCTACCGGGTGGTAATTCTTCAATCACCCATACCAAAGATAAGAGGACTGACCCTCCTGTGTTCACTCATCTCCTTTCTCCTCCTTCTTGACAGGCGAGAAGAACTTTTCCTTTTGCATTAACAAGACTTCCTTGTGACTTTTCGCATCTTCATACAATCCTCTCCTGACATACTCAGCTGCAAGACTAGACTTTGTTATTCCAGTCAAATCTGCCATCTCTACTAAAAGATTGTGAATCTCGTCACTAAGGGAGATATTTACTTGGGGCATAGGGTTTTCAAAGTAATCACACAAAGCTGACTCTGACTTGATTATTGCCCAAGTGCCCAGTTCACACAAATTTCCGGTAACACACCTAGAGATTAGTTAGAAATTTGCTTGACATCTCTAACTAATCTCTAATATAGTTATTGTAGACGCGAGATGGATGAAAAAACGATGTAGGGGCGGGTTCGCTCAAAACTTAACTAGTCAACGATAATTGAAGAAACCCGCCCCGGTCTCTGGTGACATTGGCTTGGTTAAACCGGGACGGGTGCGAGCTGATTAACTTGTCAATGGGCTTTGATGATTGCTGAACCCGCCCCTACCGGGTGGCTCTCTTGCCTTGAGTGGATGAGGAAGTGCTTCTTCTGTTTCTCCTAAATTCGGCAACCACAGACTGATTTGAAGCTTCCTCATAAAGCCCACGCCTAAGAATTTCCGCTGCTAGAGAGCTTTTTGTTAATCCAGTTGCTTCCGACATTTCAGTCAAAAGCTTATCTGTTTCATCACTAATAGTGACGCTAATCTGTGCCATACACATAGAACTGACTTCGATACCCCTATTATCAGTGTGATTTCAATGAAATTCAAAAGTGTCTTTACCTTATCTAGACAGGCATCAAATGCGTTCTCAGTGAGAAATGAATGATATTTCATTGAGAATAGCATTATATTAAGGGTGTAAACTAAAAGGAGAGGGGAAGCATGAAATTTGACTCAAGTTACTCAAGCTTTGTGACAACGCTTACCTATCAACAAGGGCAATCCTGCCGCGAAAAGCTTGTAGCATTCCGAGCCATGCCTCGTCCCGGTGATTTAGTTGCCTGCATTGTCGATGATGCAACTGATTATATTAGGGGTCGAGATAGCAGTCGCCTGCTACCCCTCCCATTCAGAACCGGACATGAAACTTTCACTTCATCCGGCTCCTAGTTCAAGTAGCCCTTGTTATGGGCACGAGCAAAGATAATTAAATT
>JAAHGR010001052.1 GCA_010672425.1 Symploca sp. SIO2E6 | reverse complement strand
CCACCGTTACCACATCAAACTTAAAAGACTGAAGGTTGAGTATTCCTTGAGGAAGGGGGGATTGAGGGACTTCTTCTGAATACCGAGGTGGTGTAATGGTTCTTGACTTATTTCCCAACTCTGGGATAGATTCCGATAATGGTGGTTTTGCTGTTTGTTCTAATTTTACCCAAATCCGTCTTAGAGCCTTCAGCGCTTTAGGGTCTGCCGGAGATAAAGCCAACACCCTTGTCCACAACTGCTCTGCTAATTGAAAATTTCCTTCAAGTTCAGCATCTTGAGCATCTTCTCTCAAAGTAGCAAGATCCTGCTCCGTTGCTTGCCCAGGTAACAGAATTAAATGGTATTTGCTCGCAGGTTCAGCAATGGCATAGGGTGTCTGTCGAGGCTTACCATAGTAATCGTTAATCTCCGTAACTCGATACCGTAGACGTTTGTACAACCGCTCAACAGTAGCGCAGTTACCTTCACCCTGAATCCGCAGTGACTCTAACAAGGCATAAGTAAACGCACCTTGTTCAATTTCCTGAATCTCATAAGAAACTTCCGAGGGAGCACAGGAGGAAATAGTAATTACTCCTTGATGTGTCTCCATGCCGATTCCTAAACCACTTTTGCTTTCTTCATTGCGACAGGCATCTAATAACAGCACAATATTATCAGCACCACACCGGCGCAATCGCTCAGTTATATAGTTGATGGAAATAGCTGTAATTTCTACGGCTCTGGGATTGACATCAGAAGGCATCAGATAATCTCGGTTTTGATGCCGAATACCATGACCACTGAAAAAGAACCAAAAGTTATCCCCAGGTTCTAATTGAGGTTCTTCAAAGAAGTCTACCAGGAAAGACAATAAATTAGCGTAGGTAGGTTGGGTGTGTTGAGAGGAACCATCAGGAGCAATAAATTCTGGAGAGTGGTCTGAGTAGTAAAAAATTTGCTCAAATTTGGCCTCGTTGGCAAAAAAATCTCGCACCAGTGTACCATCTCGCTCAGCATACTTGAGCGATCGCAATCTGTGATAGGAGTTAATGCCAATAACTAGTGCCCAATCTGCCATATTAGATGACAGGCAGGATACCTGTTCCACTGAAGACTGCTGACAGGCAAGATGCCTGTTCCACGGGAGATTGCTGACAGGCAGGATGCCTGTTCCACGGGAGACTTTGGATGCATTTTAGCTTAACTAAGGTTCAGCTCGTTTAAACTTAAGGGTTATCGCCCCTTTAGTTCCTGCTTTACCCCCAGTCCCCAGCAACTTCACTTCCCCTTCCCCACTGATTTCCACCGATAGCTCGATTTCATCCAACTTGAGTCCAGATTGCTGGTTAACTTGTTTTTGGGAACGACTGAATAACCCGCCTACTAATTGCAGAAATTTGGACATTTCCGCTTCTAGTTTCTGGACACTGATCCTAGAGCCTTTACTTGCTCCTTTCGTCGAAACTGAGCTCTTACTATAGGCATTTCTAGGATTGCCTCCAGTTTTTGCCCCATCATCATCACTGGTTAGAGGAGTATCAGCAGTGACTATCCAGATAGTCTCATTATCTGTTTCCAGCATGTACCTGATTCATTTGGTAGAAATTTTCAGTTATATATAGGCGCACACCTTTGCCCATTATAAAATATAGCACAAAATCCTGCGCCAATGCAACATCTCCCTCAGCATATTTGAGCGATCACAATCTTTGATAGGAGTTGATACAATAACCAGCGCTCAAACCGCCATCTTATTTTCTTCTCTGGTGTGCCCTAGTGTGCCTCTGTGGTTCATACACTCCAAAAATTTTCAGTATCGACAGCATATCATGTTGTTACTGCAAGACGTAAATCAGCAATAATCGGTAACTCTAACAATCGCTGGGAGAAGAACAAAATCTCTAGGTTCTCAATTTCCCCTGTAGAAGGATTGAGACGAGCAACAATGCCATAATCAATTTCTTCTGATTCTTGCTTGGCATAGGGTGGACATTTATTGATTTGACACTCCCACGGCGTGTTTCACGTGGGATTCTTGCTTCATCCAGCCAACTTAAATTAGAGGAGTTTCCCCACCTAAACAGAGGTTGTTCTGTCCACAAGCTTGAGATCCCGTCTGCCCGACGGTACGCTGTTTATTCCTTTGAGCAAAATAAGTTTGGCAGCATTATGGTCACGGTGCAT
>JAAHGR010001051.1 GCA_010672425.1 Symploca sp. SIO2E6 | reverse complement strand
GTTCTTAAAAATCCCAGATGCAACATTCATCCCAGTTTTTCGTGAAACATCAACATATGTCTACTTTCCCTCCTTGTCCTCCTTGTCTCTTATTGACCGGAATATTAAAAACCTACCCTTGTGAGCCCCCTGCTCCCCCTGCTTTCTTAACCGAGCAGGAGGCTTCTGCCAGATTTAGCTAAAATTAAAGGTGCTAACCACCGCACAACTTTGCCTTTAGCAGTTTATGTCCATCTCTTGGCGTAGTCTAAAAAAGCTCCTGCGGGACAATATTTCAGGTAATAACCCCCTCACAGTTTCCCCGGAACAAGCCCAGGAACTGACTGAGGACTTACTAGCACGGATTGAGTCTCTACCTGGAGCAGAACGAAATGATGACTGCTACCACTATCAAAAATTTTCCCAAAGTGTACCAGGCTCATCTGATCCGCCGCCATCCGACACCTTATGTTGTTGTGTCTTGTTACAGAAATCCCAGGAGCGTTGGTATCACCGCCACACCCATTTATATTTACTCAGATGCCCCGATCAACAGTTATGGGTAGACTTAGGGGGTCAGCGCTCCGAAAAACCCATTTCGGATATTGGTGAAGTCGTCGCCCTGGCGCAAGGGTTTCTGCAGCGAGTTGAGCAGCAAAAAGCCCAGACTGCCAAGCGCCAGAAACAGCGAGATCTGAAAATTCAGGCTATCTTGGCTCAGGTGCGCACAATTGCTAAAGAAGATCAATTTGACTTTGCCACCGAGGTGGATACCGTTAAACTCAGACTGATCATTCGCCTGTCTGACGAAGACGACTTTGCCATTTTGATTCCCTTTAACCAGTTCAAAGAGGTGTTACCCAAATTGCGCACAGCGATTCAGGCTCTCCGAGAGACCTACAACACCGGTGTTCGCTTTAAAACCCATCTGAAGCACTATGGCCGTTCCGATTGGATTCGTCATCAGGATTTATAACCAGTGTCCCATGGTCAAACAATTCCGGGGGACTTTGAACTTTGAACTTTGAATTCGCCGTCAGGCGCTTGTTAATTATTACAATCCCGGCGTCGTTTGTGCAAAAACAGCAGCAAAATCTCTGGTTACGCAGGCATCCGGCGCATTTTCCGGTTTAGAGATGGTATCAAATGCCTTATTACGAGCATTTGGTTCTAATAGGGCCTGCATCACTAATCGAGCCACATCAGCACGAGGAATCGACGTGGGAATCCCCCCTGGTGGATTGAACAGCAGAGTATCATCTTTACCAACAAGCAATTCCCGTTTGCCACCCGGTTCATCCAACAAGCCACCAGCACGAATAATCGTGTAATCAATACCAGAATCGATTAACTCCTGCTCAGCCTTGCGCTTCCAAATTAAAATGTTGCCATTGCCTATACGGTTGAGAGGACGATTTTCATCGGTTCCACCCATCGAACCTACTAACACAATATGCTTTACCCCTGCGGCTTTAGCTGCCTCAATTTGATTAACTTGTCCCTGATAGTCAATGACTTCGGGCATTTCATCGGCTGGAAAAGTAAATTCTGGACGCACTCCCGGTTGAGGAATGCCTTTCATCTGTGGAATAGCGCTAGTCAAAATCACCAAAGCTTGGCAGTCTGCTATAGCTGATGTTAGGGTTGAGCGATCGCGAATATCACCGAAATAAAAGTCTTCAGTTGTGCCGAATAATTGCTCAACTTTCTCTCGAGAACGGGCGAAACCCCGAACCATGAATTGATGGGGGTGCTGTTGCAGTTCCTTCACCGCGAGAGAACCGGTGCGTCCGGTGGCACCTGTCACTAGCACTTGCAGAGGAGCACTCATAAACTTTAATTATAAAACATCATAATACCAACGAAAGAAAGTATACTTGAGGATATGTACAATTTGCTACACTTGAGACTAAACTCTGACACCAAAGCGATTAAAAATGTAGGTTGGGTGGAACGAAGTGAAACCCAACGCAACACACTCCGCCTGTTAGCGCGTCTCTATATGGTTTTACAGTTTGTCCAAGGAGACAGTCCAGTATTGTTATAAACTGGGTTTCTCGTGACTTATCATCAAAAAATTGGGTCTGAAACCCCGTCCTTCTAGGACGGCTTTACTATTTAATTTTAGCATTTCACTCCATGTCTGCTAAAATGTGAGACATGGAGAAAGCTTACAGTTACCGATTTTACCCAA
>JAAHGR010001050.1 GCA_010672425.1 Symploca sp. SIO2E6 | reverse complement strand
AAAAATGACGCGATCGCTTACTGTAGCCTTCAGCCTTCAACCTTCTTCCAGATGCAACAACTGGGAGCATCCCATTTTGGAAAAAACATTAGCAAAAGAACGACATGGCAAGGGTTTCAGTCCTATTAAATGAGACAAATCGCCAAAATGGGATGCTCCCCAACAACTGAGGTATACTAACAAATATATAGCCGAGATCGCTATGATCCTACATTGACCTAACCTCCCACTTGTAGTCTATTGCACCTGCCAAGCAATTATAACTTGAGGAAACATATGGACAATCATTTATTAGAGCGTATCACTCATAATCCTGATATTTCTCAACCCAGGGTAGTGCAAGCAGCCTACGATATTGTCGGTCAGTACAACCAGGATCAGATTAACGGTTTTGATGAACATTTTTTGACCTCATTTGTTGAACTTGTAGACCTAGAGAATGCTGAAAATGTACTTGATGCAATGAGCGGAGATGGCAACCTCACCCGTCGCATGATCAACTACTGTTTAGAGCGCCAAATTAGTGTTCCAGCAATTACCTTACTTGAATATTCTTCAGTGCAAACTGAACTGGCACGCAGAACTATTGATTTAGACACAGTTATAATTTTACATGGAGATATCCTCTCCATGAAAGATTTGCAGTCTGGTGAAATACTCCCTGACAATTCCTTTGATCGAGTTGTGATCAAAAGTGGCACTCACGAAATTCCTGTTGCCAAACAACAGCAACTCTACCGCAGTATTTTTCGAGTACTCAAACCCGGTGGAGTATTGATCAACCTGGGCTTCCTTTTTGAAGATGTCCAAGAACGAGATGAGTTTATAGAAATTACCAAAGTTAAGGAAACCTTAGTTGGTGCGATGGATGCCGTTGCCAATCGCTATTTTCTCCTGCGCGAGGAATTTTATAAGTTTCTTGAACTAGCTGGATTTAAAGAAATTAGAGGACTTACTTCCTTTGAGTATGTTATTCGCTCAGAAATTGTTGAGAAAGAATACTTTTCAACACCAAAACTCAGCAACGCGATGGCTGAACTCTTTGCTGCACAAAAGCGAGCAATGACACTATGCAACCACAGACGTATAGTTTTCGAGGCAAATCGCAGTACAATGCATCTTCCTGGAGAAATAACTATTGCAGTTAAGCCCCAGATGTTTTAAATCTATGGTAAATAACCGAAAAAAAACTTCATTGCCTCAATTCTGCAAAGAGTTGAAAATATCGGTAATCGTCTGCCTGATCCCGTCACAATTTTTGTAGTTCTGTGCTTCACGATCATTATAGTTTAGAATTTACAATAGCGAGCAAGATGCTCGCACTACGAGAAACCCTATAACTCTTGAGAAACACTCTTGAACGAAACCCCGTCAAGTTTCTCACCACAATACGGATATACTGTAAGTCCCTTGAATATGTCTTTTCATTCCCAAGTCTGTAACATTTACCAAATTCTGAAAGAAAGCATCAACTTCATCTATCGCCCTAGCTGTGAGCCTGATTTTTCCAGTTGGTGCTTGAGTCCAGACAAACGCAGGAATACTGAAGCCATGGGCAAAACTGTGCCGTACTTTCAGAATCTCGTTCAGTCTCAATCGAACTGCTAACCCATTCATGTGTCTTGCATTCCAAATCCAATCGCCGATAGGATCATAGCCGGTGCATTCAGCTAGCAAGTTTCTTGTATTTTCCGAATTAGGTGTATTAAATTTTTTGAGTGCTTGCTCTGCTTTACCTTTAGCTATCGTATGTACAGCATGAAATTTGGGATCTAGAGGGTTTGAAGTTACATCAAAAAAGTTGCGGACAAGGTAGTTTATATAAGCATCCCAAGCTGCAACAAAAGCAGCCAAAGCAGAATGATAATAAACTTGTGCCTGCTCACGAGATATGGGACGCAAGCGGATATCTGTAGCGGTTTGGCGTAAAGTTTGAGCTTTCTTGGAAGCAAGTCTGTAATTGACTGCTGCTGGTGATGACATGGTAATGCACCTAGAGACAGTCTACAAATTGCTTGAGCGCATTTTTGTATCTATCCAGTGGACCTGGATTTAACTGTACACACTCACCTACGATATTTTTTGGTCCAGGCTTCAGTTTGTGTAAAGGTGTACCTTCATGAGTAGCAACAACACAGGCACTGTGATAATCCGGAATTTCGATAAAGCTGTTGGTTGGTGACTCTTTTGG
>JAAHGR010000105.1 GCA_010672425.1 Symploca sp. SIO2E6 | reverse complement strand
AAATCTTCTCTAGCCAAGGCACGATTGAGAATAGTATCAACAGTTTTGGTAATCACTAATGACACAACCAAGTAATAACAGGAGGCAGAAGGCAGGAGGCAGGAGGCAGAAGGCAGAAGGCAGAAGGCAGCCCCTATGAAAAAAAATTTTTCATCACCTGGTGGTGAAAGTAGCTTCTTCCCTGTTGCCTGTTGCCTGTTGCCTGTTCCCTTACATTACACTAATGACCAATGACAAAAAACAAACGACAAACAACAAACGACAAACAACAAACGACAAACAACAAACGACAAACAACAAACGACAAACAACAAACAACAAATTCTCAAAAGTTGTAACTCATCAACTGAATGACTGGTCCTTGTTGGGGTATATTCTGGGGCTTAATAGCGAAGGTATCGCTGTTAACACGGCGCACTGTCACTCCAGTCATTAAATTCAAGAACTCATCCACCGGCAAAATTGAATAATCTCCATTGCAGGTAGCCTCGTCAGCTGCTTGGGTACGGAAATGAGTAGGAACTACCAGTTTAGGATTGAGCTTCTCAATGGCAGCTTTCGCTTCTTGGGGATTGTAAGCTTTGGCTCCACCTCCCACTGGCACAAACACTACATCAGGACTTCCCATAAGAATTTTCTGCTCAATCTCAATCGGTGCAGCGGCTCCTCCTAAATGTAGGATCTTGACTCCACCTTGAGTCCATTGCCAAGCCACATTGGTCCCAAATCGCTTTCCCCCAACACGATCATGAGGACTTCCAAATCCCTCAATTTTGATATCACCTATCTGATAGGCACTTGATTGATAGAGGATTTTGGGATTTCCTGGTAATCCCTCAATTTCCCCTTCATCCAACAGTTGACTACTAATCAGCACTAAATCTGCTTCTACCCTTGGTGGACGGTATCCAGCCGTACAACCAACTGTCCGAAAGGGATTCACCAAAATTCGTGAACCACCCCCAGTAAACAAAAAGCAGGTATGTCCCAACCATTTCACCGTAACTCCCCCATTGGATGTCTGTGCCTGAGAAGACCCAAATCCAGGAATTATACCTGTTGCTAGGGTCGTGAGCAAGCCTGCACTTGTATAGCGGATTAATTGTCGCCGTTTCATCTTTTGAGAATTGTTGTTTGTTATTTGTTGTTGGTTGTTTGGGAATCGAGAATTAGGAAGTTGTGCAATATCTGTTTACCATAAGAGGTCAAAATACTCTCTGGATGAAATTGGACGCCTTCCAGGTGGGGATAGTTCCGGTGTCTGATACCCATAATTGTCCCGTCTTCAACCCAAGCCGTTATTTCCAGTACATCTGGACAACTGGGGCGATCGATTACTAAACTATGGTATCGGGTGGCAGTAAAGGGATTGGCTAATCCTTGGAAAACTCCGATGCCAGTATGATAAATTTCAGAAGTTTTGCCGTGCATCAAGACTGGTGCTGAAACAACTTTACCGCCGAATACCTGACCAAGGCATTGATGACCCAGGCAAACCCCCAAAATCGGTACAGTTGAACCTAATTCCCTGTACAGGCTTCCCGATATGCCACCATCTTCTGGACGTCCTGGTCCTGGAGAAATCACGATGCCATCAGGTTGAAGCTGGCGGATTTTTTCAACAGTAATTTTATCATTGCGGTAGACCTGGATTTCCGATGCTACGGGAAAATTTTTACCTAGTTCCCCTAGGTACTGCACCAGGTTATAGGTAAAACTGTCGTAGTTATCAATAACAATGATCACAACCCTTGCTCCGTTAACAACCTCTAACTAGCCCCTGAGGCCAATTGCTCTTGCCTCAGCTCAGTAACTGTAGTCTAGTGAGCAGAGGTGGTAAGAGCAACGAACTTGCTACAAACAAGGCAGTGAGTGCAGAGATCAACACTGCACCAGCTGCACAGTCTTTAGCAATTTTGGCGAGTTCGTGGTAGGAGTGTTTAACAGTTAGGTCAACTACTGATTCAAGAGCTGTATTTAATAACTCCAGTGCTAACACCAGCCCAATGGTCAAGCCAATCACAGCAAGTTCTACCAGTGGTATTGCTAACCAGACGCCTAAGCTGATTGCCAGAGTGCCAATGATGGTATGGATACGAAAATTCCTTTGGGTGATAAACGCATAGCGGACTCCCGCCCAAGCATACTGAAAACTAACTAGTAAATTAGGGGCAATTTTCCAAGCTAAGTCTCGATTTTTGGGGACAACCGGCTCAGATTGGTTCGGTTTAGGCATTGAGAAGTCTTGAGTAGTAGACAGAGAACTTGCAGTGAAAAACTGGGTGATAGAAGATCTAGAGTGGGGAAATACCATTGCTCTTTAATTCCATTTCAGAAGTACAACGCCAGAATCCGGAGCTCACTATTGTTATATAGCAAGCTCTACAATCCTAAGCAACATTTTTTGCTGATTGAGCATTTTTGTCAGACTTTCTTCATCGGGATGATCCCATCCTAGAAGATGAAGTAAGCCGTGGGAGGCTAACCAGGCAAGTTCCGTCTGTAAAGAATGTTGTTGTTGTTGAGCTTGCCGATAGGCAGTATCAACTGAAATTACTACATCCCCAAGATACAACGGCATAAACTGCTGCCTAGGAATCGGCATCCCAGGAAAGTTTACCTCCAATGCGGCAAATGCTAGCACATCTGTTGGCTGATTTTGAGCACGGTACTGAGCATTGAGTGACTGTATCTCAGTATCGTCGGTGAGGCGAAGGGTGAGTTCGTAGGTGCTAGCAGGCGGTAGATCTGCTTCTAGCGCTTCTAACCATTGGTAGAACCAACTTTCCCAGGTTGCAGTTGCGATTGGGTAGGGGAATTGAGCAGCACTAGTAGTTGCTGAGGAACTAGTGGCAAGAAAACTCTCCTGCACAATTACTTCAACCGGTATCATCAGTTTCTCCTCAGGAGTTTACAGGATTCAGTATAACGGGTGGTAAAACATTGCTGAACACACTGAAACCCTTGGTATTGCGTTTAAATTTGCTTTAAGATACCATCGTATTTGCTGTGCGGACCAATCCAGAACCATAGAACTCCCTCTGGTTCATCAGAACCTAAAGCTCTATAATTTCTGCCTACTCTTACTGACCATAAACTTCTGATCTGTTTGAAGTGCAAAGATGGATGTTTGGGATTTTGCTTGAGCAACTCATAATTTTTATCTGCCAATTCTTGAATTTCCTGTGGCAACTGATGGTAATATTCCCAAAACTCTGGAGTGGTGAAATGCTTTAAATTTCCTGGCACTTTCCTGCTCTGAATTCTTGCCTTGCTTGTTGAATTAGATGATCTAGCTTGCCAGATTCAAAATCTTCTTCAATTTGCTTGTCCCATAGAGATTCATAAAATTCATCAAGCCATTTAACCAGCTCTGTTAACTCTCCCGTAGAGAGTTTCATTACTGCTTCTTTGATTTCTGGAACATTCATACGATTCCCTCGAGTTTATCTACTGCATCTATTAATTATATTTTAGGGGATGCGTTACATGGCATCATAGTACTATGCTATAGTCAGGGTTGATCAAAGGATGATCTTCAAGTTGGTTTAGCCCCACTGGTCTACAAGCGCTCTAACGGGTTAGGAAAGCAAGACCAACTAGCACAGCCAACAAACCAAAAGCAGTCAGAAAAAAATGCATCAGGGATTTGCCTCCCTTACTTACCATGTTTCGCATCGCTAGTTTCACGTAACTGGGTTTTGACTCAGTTGAGGTTGATGTCTGGGAGGTTGTCGTTTCGCCAGAAGTCTGTTCTGGAGCTTTGGGTGTTGGAGATGGATTACTCATAAATTTTAATATGGAGCATCAAGTTAGTGCGATCACACTATTGCTCACATCTTACACCAGTTGCATGCCCGCCAGGGGTTCAAACCCCACCGCTTATAGCTCAAGTCCATTTTAATAGGCTGAAGCTGCCATGGAATAGATCTTTAGCAGCCATTACTTTTCCCTACAGCGTTTGCCCCGATCTTTGGACTAACAAGGCGCGGTATTTTTGAACACCATCCAGGGTAGTTGCACCTAAGCCGGTAACTTGGTAGTATTTACGTCTAGCTCCCCCTGTTTCCTCACCCTCATCACCCCAGCGCCATTCGATCAGTCCTTTCTTCTCCAAGCGGTTTAAGGCAGGGTAAAGACTACCAAAACCCAGTGGGAGCGGTCGATCTGGATTGAGTTGCTCCAGGATTTCCAAGCCGTAGAGTTCTCGACCTAGCAGAACTGTTACAATGTCTTCATCAATGGCTGAGAGCTTAATTGGTTTAGTCCCTTCTTTTTTCTTCAGTGTTTTGGACATTTTCCACTCGCATCAGTTGGAGTATGATTTTAACTATTAAATTGTAAAAATACATAAATGTCAATTTTTATCGCATTCTGGGGGAGCTAAACAGTTGCTGCATTTACCTGACGGATTAGTAATACCAAATCCGCTTTTAAAAGTACAAGATCACAATTTGCCCAAGCCTTTGACATAAGCGGATTTGGTCGATATGAGTAATCAGCCTATGTACACCAGATTTGGTATAATATCAAGTTGGTAGAATACTTACTTTTCGCTCACCCCTCCCCCAGCTTCCCCGGCTTCCCCATCTTCCTTGTCCTCCTTGTCTCCCCATACCCTCATCCTCCCATCTCCCCAATTCTGAACTCAGAACTCAGGTAATGCTAATATCGTTTTGGCAGCAGGAATCTAGAGAACAATGTGGCAATTCAAAAGGTTTTTGGTTCTATTGAGAAACTATGGTCGAGACAAGAGTTTTTTAAGCGGGTTAGAGCGAGTGGAGAGCTTGGTCTCCAAAATCCTGTCCGTGGTGATGGTGGTAATCATCTTGGTGGCCTTGTATGACCTGATTTTAGTACTGTCCAAACAATTATTTGCTAGCTCATCAGGCTTGTTTACCAAAAGTCTCTTGAATATTTTTGGTCTCTTTTTAAATATTCTGATTGCTTTGGAAATCTTAGAAAATATTACGGCCTATCTACGTAAACATGTTATTCAAGTCGAATTGGTCATTGTTACTTCTTTAATTGCTGTTGCCCGTAAAATCATCATCCTTGACCTGTCAAAAACATCGGGGACACAGGTAATAGGCTTGTCTTTGACTATTATGGCCTTGTCATTTAGTTACTGGATTATCCGCAAAAGCAATCATAAAATAATACCGTAAATTTGGGAATTGGGAATTGGGAATTGGGAATTGGGAATTGGGAATTGGGAATTGGGAATTGAGAGTAGAGAAACGAAAAACAACAAATGACAAATAACAAACAACAAACAACAAACAACAAACAAACTCATTTCTTCCAATTTGAAGCAGACTTTGTGAATTCCTTACACTGTATACCGATGCAAGTGCGGATGAAGTTAGACACTTGTGGTGTCAAACTCAAATTGCTCCACTGGAATAAATTTACCCAGCAACAGCGTCAAGTACTGGTGGAGATGCCTTGTACCACAGCAGAGGAAATTTCTGCTTATGAGCAATATTTACAACAGATAGTTGTGGCACATACAGGTACACCTGCCGCCAAACTGACTATTGACCCTCATCCCCCTTGGCTAGATGCTAGAATGATGCCCTCGAGTGTTGAGGCAAAAGCTCAGGAGTTGGGAGTATCAATTACTTCATCCCAATGGGAGGCATTGACCCCCGCCCAGCGTTTTGCTTTAATTAAATTGAGCCGTCCTAGTCATGAAAACAAAAACTTTTTACCAGCACTTAAGGAATTTGGGGTAGTTAGAATGGGGAATGGGGAATGAGGAATGAGGAATGAGGAATAGGGAATAGGGAATAGGGAATAGGGAATGGGTAATAGGGAATTGAGAGTGGATAAATAACAAATAACAAATAACAAATGACAAATGACAAATGACAAACAACAAATAACAAATGACAAATGACAAATGTATTGACAGATGAATTGCTGCTAGAGTATAAACGTTGTCGGCGTAGAGCATTTCTGGAAATTTACGGAGATCCCTCTCACCAAGAACAACCCCAAGATTTCCTGCTAAAACTGCGACGGGATAGCTTGGCTCATAAACAAGCAATTTTAGATATTGCTCCTCATCAACAACCTAACTACCCTTATCGAGATTGGGAAGCTGGATTCCAGGCGACTTGGCAATTGATGCAACAGGGAACGGAACGGATTTCCCAAGGGGTACTGCTGGCAAAGACGGCAGAGGGTCAGACTCTAGTATGTTCTCCTGATTTGTTGGTTAAACAGCCAGGAAGATCAATTTTTGGTGATTGGTTCTATGTTCCCACTATTATTAAGCTAGGTAAACGTCCTAAGCCAGAATATAAACTTCTGGCTGCTTTTTGCACTCAACTCCTGGCAGTGGTACAAAGAGTTTGGCCGACTGCCGCTTGGTTAATTTTGCGTCGCCAACATCCTCATGGGGTGAACCTAGATATCTGGATACCCGCGATGCAACAATTGCTAAGGGAATGTCTGGAGACTCTGCAACAGCAACAAGAGCCAGAAGTATTTATCTCCCGTCAGAAATGTGGTCTTTGCCAATGGTATAGTAGTTGTCACGCGATCGCTAAATCTCAACGGCACTTGTCTCTGTTGCCAGGAGTAACTCCTCGCCGCTATCAGGAGTTGCTTTCTTTGGGGTTAACTACGGTAGAAGCGATTGCCACAACCCAAATTACTACCTTGGAGTCGGTTCTGAGTCAGGAAATTGCAAGTGATTTGGTACAACAGGCTCAAGCAACAGCCCAGAATCGGGCAATTCTCCGTCATCATAACTACTCTACCCTGCAAAACTTCCAGGTTTTAAATGGTTCTGAGGAGTATCAGCCTCCCTCAACTCCTGTGCCTGACATCAACTCCTTACCTACAGCAGATGTGGAACTGTATTTTGATATTGAGGCTGAGCCTAGTTTGAAACTAGACTATTTGCTGGGTGTTTTAGTGGTTGAGCGACATACTCATACAGAAACATTTTATCCCCTACTAGCGGAACAACCAACAGCAGAAGCATCAATTTGGCAGCGATTTCTAGAATTGGTTTGGCTCTACCCAGATGCTCCAATCTTCCATTTTGCTAGGTATGAAGTAGAAGCCCTCAAACGCTTAGCTAAACTTTACCATACTCCATCGGTGCTGATGCAACCTCTGCTATCCCGATTCATTGATGTGCATCAGCAGGTGATGAATACTGTTACCTTGCCGGTTGAGAGCTATTCTCTCAAAAATTTAGCCCGATGGCTAGGTTTTGAGTGGCGGGATCGGGGGATTAATGGCTCCCAATGCGTTTGTTTGTATAGCCAGTGGTTGGAAACTGGCAATCGTTCTCTTTTAGAGATTATTAGACGCTACAATGAAGATGATTGCCGTGCTACCTATCACCTCAAGCAGTGGTTAGCAGATTTTTATAGGTGTTAGGTGTTAGAGTGATGAGTAATGAGTAATGAGTGATGAGTGATGAATCGATAGAATCCTTGCTCTATAAGAATTTTGAATGCAATAGACCTCCCCGGAAATTAGGTTTCCACTTAAACAGGATAAGGGTTTTAGATTCTTTTTCGGAGATGTCTAATAATTTTGAATGCAATAATTTTGAATTTCGCCACTAGGTGTTAACCTAAAGCCTATACATAATACTTTTTTGGGGTTGATTGCAAGTGGATTTAATCAAACCGGTCATTCGCCTGAGTGTTATCCAATCTCGCATCCGTGGTGTAGAAGTAAATCGGATAGAGCCAACCCGTCGGGACAATCTCCATCATATGTTAGATCTCATTGATGCTGCTCATAATTGGGGAGGACCAAAAGATCTACTGTTATTTCATGAGTTTCCGATTACGGGTTACTCTAATCGGTGGAATCGACAAGATCTACTCAAAATAGCGATCGCGATTCCAGGGGAAGAGACGGAGGCGATTGGGAAAAAAGCTAAAGAATACGGCTGTTATATCGTCTTCGGCTCCTACGCTAAGGATGAAGCCTGGCCTAATCATATACTATCAATTACCACAATTATCGGTCCCGATGGCCAAATTGTTGAAAAACACTGGAAATCTAGAAATATCAAAAGTACTTTTGGACTAGGTTTTGAACTGTTTACTACTTCAATTTATGATGTACTTGATGAGTATGTAGAGATGTATGGTTGGGATGCAGTTATTCCTGTGACCCGCACCCCGATCGGTAATATTGCCACTAGCTCAATACAGCGAGAACCTGAACTATTTCGAGCCTTCGCGATGAAAGGTGCAGAGATTATCCTCAGAACAGCTTCCGGGGGATTTAATTCCTTTGATGTACAGGCAACTTCATTTTATAACCGTGTTTATACGGCAATTGCCAACAATGCTGTCTCTCCCAATAATCCAGGATTTTTTGCAGATGGAGGCAGTGGTGGTTCTGCTGTTTATGACCCCAATGGCCAACTCATGAAAGAAGCTAACTCTGTTCACGAATCTTCTGTAACCGTAACAATTCCTATTGCCGAATTTCGAGCCAGCCACTACCCACCCTGTGTACATATGGAACTATACCGTCCCATCTTTGAGCAATATGTCAATCGTTATCCCCCCAATCTCTTTTCCTCTTATCAGCCAAAAGACACTGCTGATGCTTTTCGATATCTATCAGGGAAGGATCTTTGGAAGTAATGAGTAATGAGTAATGAGTAATGAGTAATGAGTAATGAGTTTTAAGCTAATTCTCAATTCCCAATTCCCAATTTCCAATTTCCAATTCTCAATTCCCAATTTCCAATTTCCAATTCCCAATTCCCAATTCTCAATTTCCAATTCCCAATTTCCAATTCCCAATTCCCAATTCCCAATTCCCAATTCCCAATTCCCAATTCCCAATTCTCAATTCTCAATTCTCAATTCTCAATTCTCAATTCTCAATTCCCAATTCTCTTAGTCCCAAACACTTCTCCACCAAGGAGTAGGCTGACTTTGAGTGAAATTGATTTTTTGGCGGATATCTCGGAGCTTCCATCCTGTTAACTTAGCTAGGGTTTGAGCTTCTTGCTCGAATCGTTTATTCAAAGATTGTTGATATTCTTCTCCTGCAGGACAATCCATTTCTCCTTCGTAGGGATGACGTAATACATATCGACCTTGGAAGTTTTGACGATTTGAGGTTTCCTGGAACATCAAATCTTCGGGAAATTTATTACGAGTATAACGTACATGCAAACGGGTAATAAAGACGTTAGTTCCTCTTGAGGAGTTCAGCCAAAATACTCCCGCTTTCTTGAGTTCTTCCGGGGTTAGGGGGTTATCGGCACAGGGGTCGCACCAACCCATATCCCAGGCATATTCCAGAAACGCTACCTTTTTATCTTCCTGTTCATAGGCAGTTTGGAACATGGCTTTGTAAAAATCTGTAAACTCCTTCTTGACAAATACGGGCAACTCAGTATTAGAAGGAATTTTCACAGTACGATAGTTAGTAATCTCCGCTTGACCTTGAGGGGATAAGATATAGACAATCAAATCTTGCTCTTTGGTCGAGTTGATCATCCCTAAACGAATAGGTAACATGAATTTACGAGATTCGTAAGCCATCATCAAAGGTCGCAGCTTTTGATAGTCAGCCTTTTCAAATTCTTGGAGGTTGACTTTGGCCACAAAGAATTTCATCTTTTGCCGAATATAAGGTCTTAGTAGGCGATTAGCACCCTGGGGAATACGGTAATCATTGCGGCGGAGCCAGGTTTCTAAGCCATTAGATTCCTTGGCACTAAGGATAACAATGTCGTATTCTCCCACAGTGAAGCGTTCCTCTACCGTTACCCCCAAAGCTTCATCTTCGATTTGAGCCCTGTTGCCAGTCGCCCTATTACCTGCTGCAGGACGAGCCAAAAATGCTACAGGAGGTGCGCAGGGGTCTGAGTCAAAGTATTCTACCAGCCGTGGCGCACTAAAAGCATCAAGCCGTTGGATAATCTTGGGGTCACCGATGTGAACTTGGTCTTCTGTAAGCACCACAGGTACTGGGACCACCAGTGCAAAATCCTTGACATCCCCTTGATAGTCATTAGCCATAGTTAAGATAGTGCGATCGCGATCGCGAGCAATCACTACCTGGGAAGCCTGATTATACAGCTTGGTATCGGCTTTGGCAACGTAGAAACCGCAAAATGCCCAAGCTTGGGGAGTAAAGCCAATAATAATAGCTAAACTGATTATTAAAGTTAGTGAAATTCGTAATATAGACGCGGGGAGACGCCAGAGATTGATTTTTATCTCAGGGGGTGAAATTTTTTTCATCGGGAGGAGCCTTGGAGTCTTCTTGCACTAGTATGCCTCCCCTAAGTCTTAGGTGATGGCTTGTTACACTTTTTGTAACATCAGATTTTAGATTAAAGAATTGAATCAATACATTAAATCGGACTAGGGATGTAGGTTGGGTGTAGCGGTAGCGAAACCCAACACTGGCTCTACCGGGTTAGGTTGATGCTGGTTTTGCTCAAACGCGAGCAACTGAGGGGGGATTGAGACACTTAATACTTGTAACTAGCAATTTACTTTAAATGGAAATCTGTATAAGCTAATACGCATTTGAATTGTATATTCTGACGTGCTTACAGCCGTGGGAGTGTCAATAAGCTTACTGATTGAAGGAAGAATCCCCGTCGCTTTTAGCGCGGGGAGTGTCAAGTTATTAATGATGATGATGGTGATGAGCAGATGCCTGCACTGGTGCTAACTGAGGATTAACAGTAACAGCACTTTCTGACAACAATGCCCTAATCTGAGGACTTGCCCAACTTGCTGCCATCTGCAAGAAATCTGGAGCATCGTTAACACAAGGCATCTCCACATAGGTAACCTCAGGATTACGACGCTTAAGAGCATGAACGATATGATGGACATCCAACAGGGTTTCGTGATTTTCCGTAGCAAAGCCAATGGGCATAAACACAATAGCTGTTGCTCCCAAATCGATCAAGTTCTTGGCTGCCAACTCAACATGAGGCTGAGTCCATTTAATTAGAGGTGTCTGGTGATTGAGCCAACCCACAGAAATTAGGGGATACTTGTGCATTAGCTTCTGGCGCACTAACTCATAGAGTGCCTGACTTTCCGCAATACCAGAGACAAAGCCTTTAGCTTCGTGGGGACAGCCGTGGTTCATTAGTACAATCCCAGTTTGGGAAGGTAAATGAGCCTCTGCTAAATCTGTAGCAATTTTCTCCTCTACCATCCGAGCCGTCAACTCAATATATTCCGGCTCATTATAGAAGGAAGGAATATAACGTATTCCCTTGAGCCAATGCTCATTACCCTCAGTCAACTTAGCTAAAGCCTTGTTCACTTGCTCAACAGCAATACCGCTGGTGAAGATAGAGTCAACTACCAATAGGGGATAAATCAGCAATTTGTCAAAGCCTTGTGCTTTAATATCTGTGAGGACTTGTTCCGGTAGGAAAGGAGCACAAAAGTTAAAAGCCTTGAAAACCTTGACGCGATCGCCCCATTGAACTTGCAAGTGTTTTTCAATACCTGCCCGTTGCTTCTCAAAGATTTGATTGTGGGGTGAAATAAAGTTATTGTGATCATGTCCCCACTCTTGGTAGTCAAAAATTGCTAAAATTTTCGCCAAAGGTGGATAAACCCAGGTGGGTACTGGCGCAAATTTAGCAGTGAGTAGATTTAGTGCTTGCTCGTTGTAGTTAGCAAAGTCTTCATAGCTTTCGACTTCACCGTAACCCATCAGCAAGACTGCAACTCGCTCATGACCGTCAGTTGCAGTAGATGTTACTTGGTGCGTTTTTTCTGGAGTGGCAACCACTTAGTATTCCTCGCCTAGTAAAGATTCAACTGCAAATCGGCTGGGGCATCTTATCGGATGAGCAAATGAAGATGCATTCCTGCCACTTTTTAGGGTAACACCCCTTTTGGGAAGATGGGGGAGATGGGGTATATGGGCAATACGACTCTGTTAAGAAAGTGTGGGGGACTGTAGGGGCTCTCGCATTTGGGCGATAATTTAAGTACATGTACCCGGTATATACCAATCCAAATGCTTCGCCCAACCCCTTGCTCATTAATCATTTGTCCAGGTATCCATGAACCTCAGTTAACGCAGGACTTTTTAACTGGGTTGCGCTGTAGTAATATGTCTAGTTGCTGGATTCATAATGTTTTAATTTTTCCGACTCAAAACTACCCAGCTTACTCGGCTACACGTATTGTGGAATTTTTACAACAGCGCCTGAGGGTCGAGCAGACTAGGGTAGTATTTATTAGTTTCAGTGCTGGAGTTGCTGGTGCTATCGGTGCCGCTTGGATGTTGCAACTGTTGGGAGGCAAAGTTGAGGGGTTTTTCGCCATCGATGGTTGGGGTGTCCCTCTCTCGGGCAATTTTCCCATCTACCGCCTCAGTCATGATTACTTTACTCACTGGAGTTCGAGATTATTGGGTGCTGGAGAAGACAGTTTCTATGCTAATCCATCAATAGAGCATTTAGAAATTTGGCGATCGCCTCATCTGTGTTCAGGTTACTGGATTCACCCGGCAGCTAATGGTATACCTGAATACCGCACAAACATCACTGCTGCTGAATTTATTGCGTTGTTGATTGGGTAATATCAATTTTTGTAGAATACTTAGGGTCTGCTGAATAAGTAATGAGTAATGAGTAATGAGTAATGAGTAATGAGTAATGCTCACATCTTGCACCAGTACAAAAATACTTAAGACTGTAAACCAGAGCAATCAATTTCGGTACTGAAAACGTCCAATCTTATCACCAAAAGCGGCGGGAAGCCCATTCCTTCAGGGATGGGAGGGATAGCCGCCCGCCGCTTAGTTGTTTGTTTTTTGTTATTTGTTTTTTTACAAACAACCAACAACTAACAACAAATAACACGTTAGCGTAGCGGCACGAAGTGCAATCCCCCGTGCTTTAGCCGGGGGATGAGTTAATATTGCCTATTGCCTATTGCAAGAGTGCCTATTGCCTAACTTCACAAGCGGGTTGTGTTGGGTCTCGCTATCGCTCTACCCAACCTACATTTTTCGGTGTGTCGCGCCACTACAATATCTGCGATCGCACTAATATTCATCATCATCTTCCTGCTGAATTTCCATTGCCACTGTTTCTCGCCACAACTCCAGAATCTTCTCGTTGGTTCCTGCTGTTCTCAAGCAACTCAGAACTTCTGACGACTCCTGCTTCAGTTCCGGAAAAGTCAACAAGAGCATTGCTAAATCCCGCCAATCTGTCCCCGATTTGGGCTTTCCTCGCCGCTGATAGTAGGATATCACCTTGCTAGCGATTAACTCTGCTGGAGCCATCACCAAAACTTGTTCAATTCTTTGTGCTAGGGGTAAATCCTCAACTTGCCTCATGTCTACTAAGTGACGGTTACCTGATTTTAGTACTTGGTACAATCGAAATCCTTGTCCTTCTTTAACTTCCCGCACACGCGCAGCGATGTAAAATCGCTGGCTCAAGTATTGACGCAACTCTTCGACTAACTCTCGTGCGCGAGTTGACATTAAATCAATATCCTGAGTCATACGCGGTTCACCTACATAAGCATTGACTGCTTGTGCTCCAAAAACGACTACATCATTACGTTGTTGTAAAAATTCAAAAACTGCTGCTTGAATAGTCGCCAATGGTAAGGATTCTTTGGCCATAAACTCTTGGAAACTCAGGATGTCAAAACCTAGCATGATAGTCTTAGGCAATATATTTGGGTAATGTGATCGCTTTAGACCTTATAGGCGCATACCTATTCCATCATGTAGAATAATACCTCTTGAGAAACTATTTTAGATTTTAGATTTATTTAGATTTTGGATTTTAGAATTGAATCAACACAAGCTTAAGGCTCCGAGAGGAGGAAGGATGCGGGAAATAGTGTTTCTCCTGTTCAATTGGGGGCGCGAAGCGCACAAGCGGGAGCTCTAAAGCAATGTTTTGTCAAGAAAGGAAGTTGCTGTGGTGGGCAAAAATCTCTACACATATCGGTTCCTTAGTTAAAGTTCGCTTTTTTGCCCATCCTACACCTCAATACTGCTCAGATAAGCTTGAATCTCTCTCCCTGAGGTTACCCGACCTCCCACACTTCCCACACTCGCCACACTCTCTTAACCGAGCAGTATTGCCCTACGCCTACGGTTCTGTTGCGCCCGAAGATCCCCGACTTCTCGATTGGAAAACAGAATTAGCTCAACAAACCGGTAAAAGAAGTCGGGGATCTAGAACTTGAACAGGGAGTTGTTTCTTCCCTAAGACCTAACACCTAAGACCTAACACCTAAAACTTAACACCTTAATAAGGAGCACCTTCAGGGAAGAGAAGAGCAATCCGTTTTTCTCGCGTCTTAGCTTCTTCAAGACAAACTTCTTCTATTTGATTAACAACGTCTTCTTCAATACCGAGAGATTGTGCCATCGCGTGAATTTTATCTCGCTCTTCTTGATTGAAGTCCCCATCAGCAGCGCAAGCTTGAATCGCGACGTAAATAATCGAGCGACGACCACTTTTGTCGATAGCAGATGAGTTGGCAAGCACATCAGCTAATGCTTCGTCTGCGGAGTAAGTCTTAGCCAATTCATAGCCAGAACTGCGAAGGCTTGCAGCACGACCAACAACCCAGTTTCTTTCTGCGGGTGATAGTACACCGTCTCCTTTGGCACAAATGAGAATGGCCTTAGTAAATATCTCAGTATCTCCCGTAGGTGGAATTGTGTTAAAACCATAAATCTGGTTAAAAATCCACAACTGAGCATCTTGCTCTATATTAGACATCGATATTTCTCCATCTGTAGTATTTGGGATAGCCTTACTTTACCATTAATAATGTTGTGGCTAGTAGTAGCACGGCCTAACACCTAACACCTAACACCTAATTTGATATCCCTATAGACTCTGATGGCTAAATCCCGGAATCTACTCTTTATTCTTTTTTTAAGTGTCTTTATAGACTTGATCGGATATGGTATTGTTATTCCCCTTCTGCCCTTCTATGCCAAATCTTTCGGTGCTTCAGCTAGCACGGTAACCCTGCTATTTAGTGTTTATAGCCTAGCGAGCTTTGTTACTACAATATTTGCAGGCAGTATTAGCGATCGCGTGGGACGACGACCTTTACTATTACTTAGCTTAGCTGGAAGTGGGATCGCTTATCTTTGGTTTGCCTTAGCTAACTCGATAATCACCTTGTTTTTGGCTCGGGCTTTAGCCGGTGCCATGAGCTATAGTATCGTGATTGCCCAAGCCTATGTCGGTGATATCACAACTCCTGAAAATCGCAGTAAAGGCATGGGAGTTATGGGTGCTGCTTTAGGACTTGGTCTGACTTTGGGCCCAGCTCTTTCTGGGATTTTAGTTGGCTTAAGTGGAGATAATCTTAACCTACGCTTGCCCCTCCTGACGGCGGCAATACTTTCTTTTGTTGCCTTGATCTTGGCTTGGCAAATGTTGCCTGAATCCCAACCTAGAACTGATTTATCAAGGAAGTCTCAGAAGTTCCCTCGGAAAACTTCATCCCTGTCTGATTTTTTGCTTCCCATCAAACAAAATCCAATTATTGGTTTTCTGATTAGTCTCGCCTTCTTTTTACGCTTTGGTCTATTTCTTGTCCAAGCAATTTTCGCCCTGTGGTTAGGGGAGATTTGGGGATGGAATGCTCAACAAGCAGGGTATGCTTTCCTGCTCATTGGTTTGGTTATGGCCATCACCCAGGGAAATTTACTTGGACCGATTGTTAAAAAGTTGGGAGACGTGAATGTGTTTCTGCTAGGATTGAGCTCGATAGTGGTTGCCTTTGTCTCCATTCCTTTAGCTGAACACCTTTTCCTCTTACTGTTGGCTCTGGCACTTGTAAGTTTTGGGGACTCTCTATTTAGGCCATCTCTGAATAGTTTATTATCCCAAGCCGCAGGAGCCAAATACCAGGGAACTGTACTCGGTACTACCCAATCTTTCATTGCTCTGGCTGGCATTGCCGGACCTTTCACTTCTGGTTTATTGTTTGAGCATATCAATCCTGCTGCTCCTTTTATTACCGGTGCCCTGTTGTTTGGGATACAGTTTATCTTAGCCTGGATCTGGTTAAGGCGATCGAATTTATCCAATGCCATGAGCCAACGCCGTCAGCGGAAACTACAACGATTATTTCAAATGTTGGATAACAATGGCAATGGTGTCATTGAACCCCAAGACTTTGAAAGAACAGTGGCATCCTTGGCTCAAATGCGAGGTTGGTTACCAGAATCCCCAGAGTATCAACTAATGGCCAGTTCCTGGCTGGGTTTTGGTCAGCGATTAATGGAGTTAGCCGATGCCAATGGCGATGGCAAAATTGAATTACACGAATGGTTAGATTACGTTGGTAAACGCTTTGATCATAGTCTTGCCGATGCTTTTTT
>JAAHGR010001049.1 GCA_010672425.1 Symploca sp. SIO2E6 | reverse complement strand
GTTATGCTTCATTTCTAAGAAAATGTCAAGCTAAAGGCTATACTATTAACCTCATTTACTTCTGGTTACAATCTCCATAATTAGCTATTGAACGAGTACGGCGGCGGGTAGAAGGTGGAGGGCATTCTATTCCAGAAGATGTAATTCGCCGACGCTATGAAAGAGGACGAAGAAACCTGGTTGAGTTGTATTTACCTTTGTGTGATACTTGGATGAGCTATGATAATTCTAGTGGAGTCCCTCAGTTAATTGCTGGGGGTGGGATTAACCAGGAATCCGTTATCTACAACCAGGACATTGCCAATCAAATATGGGACTAATTAAGATGAATCAACATAATGAATTATCCAGCAAAATTGATGCTGGAGTTAAAGCCGCTGTTGCTCAAGCCATTGAAAAACACCGCAAACTTGGTCAATCGATTAGTATTTGGCAGGATGGAAAAGTCGTTACCTTAACCGCAGATCAGATTCCTCAGATTCAGTTAAATACTCCAGATATATAATAAAGACATTGACTACGATACTGTGAATACTGCTCTAGTTAGAATAATATCTGCGATCGCGAATAATTCAGATACCCGACTTCTTAAAGAAGTCGGGTATCTCCCCTACACGCAGTATCCTCTCCAAAGAGTTAGACTTTGCCAAGAGATTTTTCACCTTCTTCTAGTGGTTGTATAGGCATTTAATTGCTAAGATAACAGGTATAGACCGCTCTAACTTTCTCCTATCAAGAAAAATAGTGGGCAAAAAGGGGTAATTGATCGGTCTAATGGTTAAAGGTATTTAATTTGCCCACCCTACAATGCTACAATGTCATCAGGTTTGGACATAGATTTCCTTAGCTTCAGCCAGTACATGCTCACGGAAATAGCGGCTCAAATCTTGAGGGGTATTTAGATCAATAGTACGACCAATGATCTCTGAGAGTTTATCTTGAATGTCGATAAAGTCAAATCCCGGTATGTGAGCAGGTTCAAATTCTACAAGGATATCGACGTCACTGTCGGGACGAAAGTCGTTGCGCAAAACCGAGCCAAACAAAGCTAGCTTGCGAATGTGATGCTGTTGACACAGAATTGCGATCGCTTCTTGCTCGAATGTAATGGGTAATGTGTTTGGTGTAGGGGTCATGAGTTATTCATTTCCCTGAGTTGCGATTCAGATTATAGCAGTTCTTGATTTTGTCGTTTGGGTGAAGCGGAGCGAAATCCAACGCCAATTCTCTCCAAGCTAGGGAAGCAGAGGGAGAAAAAACTTATAGCTCACATCTTGCACTATGCATCAAAAATACTTAATACCGTAAGCCAGAGCAATCAATTTCGGTATTGAAAACGTCCAATCTTATCACTGTTGCCTGTTGCCAGATGAGCTGTTGCCTACCTCCACAAGCATGTTTCCAGCTTGGTGCAAGATCTGAGTATAGCAGAAGATTCGGAATTTGTTATTGTATTTCCTGGTCTCCATGATTTCCTCGAATTAAATAACGTACTTCTTCGAGCAAAACATTAAATCTTTGATCGCTTTCAGCCTGTCGTTGCTTCGTCAACTCAAGTTCTTCTTCAAACATATCCATTCTTCGTTGATTTTGTGCAGCGACTTGCAACAAAGCTTGCGATGTTACTCTCAATCCATCCACGCTATCCCGCACTTCGGTAATGCTCTCTCGCAATTCGGTAGTGCTCTCTCGCACTTCGGTAATGCTCTCTCGCAATTCAGTAATGCTCTCTCGCATCTCACCTACACTTTTAGACTAAGACTGCGATAGCAAATTACGCAAGTGCGATCGTAGATATCCCAGTATTGTGGAGAAAACCATTAAGACAACATTCGTGATTCAAATACCACATTTTGAATCACGAATGTAGTTTCTAGGTATGACTCAAAGGTCAGTTTTACAAGTGTCACAATCTAAAGATAGTCCAGTGATATTTTCCACATAGTCTAAGATTTTTTGGTGAGAATCGGGATCTTTCTGAGGATGAATAACAATCTGGATTGGAGTATGAGGTAAGCAAAACATCAACCGACCATTTTCAGCACAAGAAAAAGCACTGACTTGGCTCAGATCCACTATATAAGTTTTGCGCTCGTAAACAAATTTAACCCACATGCCGCACACCAAAAATGTCACATCGAAAATTTTGGGAAGATACACCATAAAAATAGGCGGATTGACAGCAGGATCAATCCGTGA
>JAAHGR010001048.1 GCA_010672425.1 Symploca sp. SIO2E6 | reverse complement strand
CCTATAACCTCTAGGTGAACTCTGTGCCTTTGTGGTTCTATCGCCGGGATGCCTTACCAGAATCCTAATTTAGTATGATAATGAATAATACTTTCTGTATGATTCTAACCAATCTTAACAGAGGCTTCTATGGCTCTCAACTACCAAAAACAGCGTATTTCCATCACCGTTGATTCCCAGCTACTCCAAGAAATCGACCAACTAACCACTAATCGTTCTGCTGCTGTTGAACAAGGATTGCGCTTGTGGCGCCAACAGCACATTGAAGCACAATTACGGAAGTTTTACCAAAATCGCTCCGAGTCCGATATTAAACGAGAAGAGGAGTGGGCGCAATTTTCCACTGAACAAATGGAAGAAATCTTAGAAGAGGAAGGACTTTGAAGTGACAACCGATACCTACCCTCGTCAAGGAGAAGTCTACCTAGTTAAAGCACTGCGAACCCTGGGAGATACAAAAAAACGTCCTGCTGTTGTCGTTTCTATCAATGTACGCAATCAATTTAAGGGAGATGTACTGATTATTCCTTTTACCAGCGACTTGACTAGCGGTGAAACCCCAACTCGTGTTTTAATTAGGTGCGGGGAGGGCGGACTTGAATCTGATTCTCTGGCATTATGCGATAACATTTCAGCCGTCCGCAAAATTTATTTAGAACGTGGTCCCTATGGTGCAGTTGCTCCCGAGTCTTTAGCAAAAATTCAACAAGCAATTCAGGTAGCAATTGGGGTATTTTAAAATTTATCATAAACTAAACATCCCTTTCCAATATTGCTCGGTTAAGGGAAGACGGGGAGGACAAGGGAGATAAGGAACTCTAGCGGCTGAAGGTTGGCTTGAGCTTCTCTCAATTCGTTGGAACAAACTATTCGTAGATTGACTGTTGTAGAGATTGCTAGCAGGAGACTAATGGGATCTGAAGAGCAGCAGTACTTGCGCGATCTGCTTGCAGCAGCGCTTGCGCTATCGCAACTCTATATCGTTATTTTGTGCTATGATTACTGGATAATGGGATAGGTGTGCGCCTATAAACTCTCTGTGAACTCTACACCTATTATAGTTCTATATAATTAGAATCTGTTACCATATATAAGCAATAGCTGATTTCCTATATATGGTATGGCTCTGGTATCAGATGAACAATCACTTATTATTCGTACAGAGCATGGGTTGACGATCGCGGGCACTCGCATCACTATTTACGATGTGATGGATCATCTGGCGGCAGGCTGGACACCCAAGCTAATTCTGAACTGGCTCCCTTTGACCGAAGAACAACTTAATGCTGCACTCTCCTACATTGATGCTAACCGCACTGAGGTGGAAGCAGAATATCAAACTGTCTTACAAGCAACTCAAGAAATGCGGGAGTACTGGGAGGATAAAAATCGGGAACGTTTGGCTCAAATTGCTAAGTTACCTCCCAAACCAGGACAAGAAGAGATTCATGCTAAACTCCAAGCCTGGAAAGCGAAGCTTGGATTGAGTGCATGATTGTTTTGGTTGATTACAATTTGACAGGCTATATCGTTTTGTTTCAAGGAACTCTAGCAGCTGAAGGTTGGCTGGATCTTCTCTCAATTCGTTTCGTTACCCTGGAAGAGGCTGGATTGACTGCTGACAGCGATGATCGGACAATCTGGCGGTTTGCACAATCTAATCAGATGCTTCTGTTAACTGCGAATCGAAATGCCAAAGGAGAGAATTCGTTGGAACAAACTATCCGCGAAGAAAGCACCTCTACATCTATACCCGTAATTACGATTGGGAATCTGGATCGACTCGTTGAACGAGAGTATAGAGAACAGTGTAGTGCCCGTCTTGCTGACATTGTGTTATTTCTTGAAAACTACCTAGGGGTCAGTCGCCTGTTTATCCCGTGAGGTACATCCAATAATGAGAAACAAAAAATGTAAAAATGTGCAATGTTATTTTATGCTATTATCATTGGATAATGGTATAAGTGTGCGCCTATAAAATCTCTGCGAACTCTGTGCCTCTGTGGTTCCATTGCCAGTATGCCTCATCTAAATGAGAAACGCTATAAAATGATTACCTTACAGCTAGAGATAGACATTGCTGAAGATCGCCGTTTGACCATCCAGTTACCAGAAAATTGTCAGACAGGCAAACATCAAGTTGTCGTAGTACTTAACCCAGAAGATACTTCAGTAGAGAAGGCAAGTGCTGATCTAGAAGA
>JAAHGR010001047.1 GCA_010672425.1 Symploca sp. SIO2E6 | reverse complement strand
CACCATGCTTTGCCTCGCGTTGCTCACCATGCTTTGCCTCGCGTTGCTCACCATGCTTTGCCTCGCGTTGCTCACCATGCTTTGCCTCGCGTTGCTCACCATGCTTTGCCTCGCGTTGCTCACCATGCTTCGCATTCGCAAATGTTATTTGTTATTTGTTTTTTACAAACAACTAACAACAAATAACAAATAACAAGAAATCCCCCGTGCTGTCTTCCGGGGGATTAGTTAACATTCCTCCCTTGGTATATAAAAATGAGATCACAGAAAATGAGCAAATAGAAACAGTGATAAGTAAACCCAAGCGCTTGGTCTCCCTAGATGTATTTCGGGGAATGGCGATCGCGAGTATGATCCTCGTTAACAACCCCGGTAGCTGGAATCATGTCTATCCCCCCCTGCTACATGCGAAATGGCATGGTTTCACACCAACAGACTTAGTATTCCCCAGTTTCCTGTTTATTATCGGTGTGGCGATGGCTTTTTCCTTAGCTAAGTACACCAAAGAAAATCAACCAACAGCAGCAGTTTACTGGCGCATTGCACGACGCTGTGCTCTTCTGTTCGCCTTAGGATTGTTTCTGAATGGTTTGACTTTAGTACTCGATTGGCTACTCAATGGTAAGTCCATAGATTGGAGTACCTTTCGGATCCTGGGGGTATTGCAGCGGATCAGCTTGGCATACCTATTGGCAACAGTAGCAATTCTCAATCTCTCACGAGTGAAACAATGGATTCTGGCAGGGGTAGTGCTACTGGGATATTGGGGTGCGATGGCACTGATACCAGTACCTGGTTATGGTGCTGGTGACTTTTCTCCTGAAGGCCACTTGGGAGGTTATATAGACCGATTCATTGTGGGAGCCCAGTATTTATATAAAGGTGGTCCGTTTGATCCGGAAGGACTCTTTAGTACTATCCCCGCAGTCGTAACTGTCCTTTTGGGGTACTTTGCTGGACAGTGGCTGCGTAGTCAGTCGGTAAAAAGTAATACTAGTATTCAACTAGTATTAGCTGGACTCAGCTGCCTGGTGCTTGGATATTTGTGGAGTTTCTTGTTCCCAGTTAACAAAGCGCTGTGGACTAGTTCCTATGTAGTTTATAGTGCTGGTTGGGATTTACTACTGTTGGCAGCTTGTTACGAAACCATTGAGGTAAGAAACTGGCGTAGGTGGGGATTACCTTTTGAAGTGATGGGGTTAAACGCGATTTTCCTGTTTGTTGGTTCTGGTATAGTTGCCCGCATCCTGCACAAGACCCGCATTGGTACTGGTGATGAAGCTTCTAGCACCTACGCCTGGATTTACGAGAATATCTTCCAATCTTGGGCTGGTCAACTTAACGGTTCCCTAGCTTTTGCGATCGCTACTGTGTTGTTGTGGTGGTTGATTCTCTATATTATGTACCGAAAAAATTTGTTTTTCAAGGTTTGAAGATTGGTGATTAGCCCATCTACTGGCGTGGTAAACCTAAAAAGTGGAATAAGTAGGTTGGGTGTAGCGCTAGCGTAACCCAACATTTCTTGTGTGTTGCTAGTACCGTGGCACACCTAAAAATGTAGGTTGGGTAGAGCTTTAGAAAGTGACCCAACACAACCCGCTCCAGCGTTGGGTCTCGTTGCCTCGACCCAACCTACATCTATTCAATCATTTTAGCTGTGTCACGCCACTAGACTCAACATTTTTTCAAATCAAAACAGTATGCATCTTGCTATCTTCTGAAGCTTCCCAGTCAGGGGTAAATGCGGAGACAAACAAAGGACAAACTTCCCAATTGCCTTGAACAGTGACACCAAGCTGTTGGCAGTGACCATCTCGCCTACTGGTCATTTCATAGTCACGACAATGACGACAATGATGACAAGGTGAGCTTGAAAAATTCATGCTTTTCATGAGTATTACCTTTGTTAAATTGATTTAAACCTTTAGTTTTTTGTCAGCTTGATTTTAAATTGTGAAATTTGCTAGATAAAATAATAATAAACGATTCAATATCCTTGTCAAACCTTTTTACAATTCTCAACAGAATAGGTAAAGATAAGTTAAGTATATGAACGCTAACTAGGGCTTGGGAGAATAAGTAATGAGTAATGAGTAATGAGTAATGAGTAATGAGTTAATTATCGCTTGCTGCATCAATCTTTGAGGCTAGTATTGGGAGGCTAAACCACCCAAAATGTAACACCTGGTCTGCTAGCTAAAGTTT
>JAAHGR010001046.1 GCA_010672425.1 Symploca sp. SIO2E6 | reverse complement strand
ACATAGGCTGATTACCCATATCGACCAAATCATCCTATATCAAAGGCTTGAGCCAATTGTGATATTGTACCTTTAAAAGCGGATTTGGTATTAGATGTAGGTTGGGTCGAGGCAACGAGACCCAACACAACCGGCTCCGGTGTTGGGTCACTTTCTAAAGCTCTACCCAACCTACATTTTTAGTTGTGCCAAGCCACTACAAAGAGCAACAAGTTCATTCCTCACATACCTCCAATGTTTTCTCTACTTCTGGATTACTCTCTAGGTATTCTTCTAACCAATTACAACCTTCAGCTAATAGATAATCAAGATTATTTGGTTCCAAAAACTGCCACAATTTTGCTGTTCCGTTATACCCACCAGCTACTAAATTTTTCCCATCAGCACTAAAACTCAAACCAAATACATCTGCCTGAAGGTTATATTCACTTACCTGCCGCCCCTGGAAATCCGAGACTTTGACAGTGCCATCCATGCCAGTCTTCCCGCCTAATCGGGTAGGTTTAGCAAAAATGGGCAATTTGTCAGTCCAATGGTCGAAGATCTTGATTTTGCCCACCCTACCATGCTAATTACGCGATCGCATTTGTCGCACCCATTAGACATCTCCGGAAATTAGGTTTTCACATAGACAGGGCAAGGGTTTCAGATTCTTTTTCGGAGAGGTCTATTGTATACACCCAAATTGCTGCCACTGACAAGATGGCAGTTTCAGGGTGAGGTATACAGAAAAAAATCGGAAGCCTGATTAAGATTTTTCAACAACTCCAAATTAGGGTAGGGGCGTATTGCATACGCCCGGTATCGATGAGCTAGAGGCACTGCCAGCAAATAATCCCTTGCGTTCCAATACGCTGAGATTGCTGTATAACTTGCGGAAAAATTTGGAATTCAGGCAAGATTTAGAGGAAGGAGATAGGAAGTTAATTATGCGTTTAGCACCACTGTATCAACAGGAAAGGGAACAAATACTCCTTGAAGGAGAGCAACGGGGAATCCAACAGGGAGAGCGTTTAATTGTGAACAACTTGCTGCAAGTGCGCTTTGGTACTGTGGATGAGGAACTAGCAGCAATTATTGAACCCTTATTGGCACTACCGCCGGAGGAGTTTACTCCAATGCTATTACAATTATCCCGTGAGGATTTGTTGGCTCGTTTTCGGAAGTCCGATTAAGATTTTTCAATAATTCCCAATTAGGGTAGGGGCGTATTGCATACGCCCGGTATTATAGAGCACATTCTGTTGGGTTACGCTATCGCGAGACCCAACTCTCTTGGGGGACTGTGTTGGGCCTCGTTGCCTCGACCCAACCTACATTTATTCCATATTTTTAGATGTGCCAAGCCACTACAAAGAGCAACAAGTTCATTCCTCACATACATCCAATGTTTTCCCTACTTCTGGATTACTCTCTAGGTATTCTTCTAACCAATTACAACCTTCAGCTAATAGATAATCCAGATTATATGGTTCCAGAAACTGCCACAATTTTGCTGTTCCGTTATACCCACCAGCTACTAAATTTTTCCCATCAGCACTAAAACTCAAACCAAATACATCTACCTGAAGGTTATCTTCACTTACCTGCCGCCCTTGGAAATCCCAGACTTTGATAGTACCATCTATGCTACCAGTAGCAAGATACTTTCCATCAGGAGTAAAACGGAGATAATTAATACCTCCACTCTGATAACTAAAAAACTCTAATTGCTTACTTCCAGGTGATTTAAAAATGCATAAAATAACATATTATCGTCAGATGATCAAGGATGTTCTAGCTGAATATCATGAACTTAACGAGAAATCTGAATCTACAACCGAGAGTTGTTTAGTGTTCGACGAATTTCATGAGCAGTATCTTTTGTTGTCGATGGGTTGGCGGTATGATGAACGAATTAAGAGTGTGATGATTCATCTTCGCTTGAAAAACGGGAAGATTTGGATTGAGGAAGATTGGACTGAGGAGGGAATTGCAACGGATTTGTTGCACAAGGGTGTATCGAAAGAGGAAATTGTTTTGGCATTTCATCCTCCTCATGTTAGGCAGTATACGGAATTTGCGATCGCCTAATCCATAAATCATATCATGTTCGGTTGAGCACTTACACTTTGGTGGCAATAAGGCTCCAACCCACCCCTAACCCCTCCTTGGAGGGGAACCGGAGGCTCCAAGGGAAGAAAGAAGGTTGCAAGGTATAAGGTAATT
>JAAHGR010001045.1 GCA_010672425.1 Symploca sp. SIO2E6 | reverse complement strand
GGGGAATTGGGAATGGGGGATGGGGAATGGGGGATGGGGAATTGGGAATTGGGAATTGGGAATTGGGAATTGGGAATGGGGGATGGGGAATTGGGAATGGGGGATGGGGAATTGGGAATTGGGAATTGGGAATTGGGAATTGGGAATTGGGAATGGGGGATGGGGGATGGGGGATGGGGAATTGGGAATGGGGGATGGGGAATTGGGAATGGAGAATGGGGAATGGGGAGCAGTCAACAACAAACAACAAACAACAAACAACAAACAACCAACAACCAACAACAAACAACAAACAACAAACAACAAACAACCAACAACCAACAACCAACAACAAACAACCAACAACCAACAACCAATAACAAACAACAACAAACAACAAACAACAAACAACAAACAACAAACAACCAACAACCAATAACAAACAACAAACAACCAACAACCAACAACCAACAACCAACAACCAACAACCAACAACCAACAACCAACAACCAACAACCAACAACCATTATGCGATTAAAACTTTGGCAGTGGGTGGTATTAACCCTTCCGATGGCAACCATCGTCGGTTTCCTGATGATTGCAGCAGGATCGCAAATCCATGAATGGGGTATTAGTTGGATTTGGGGTGTATTTATCCTGATGTTATTGGGTTGGCGTTGGTTGTTAGTCAGATGGACTAAACCTGTGATGAAGCAGATGGAAGCTGTGATGGCAGGGTTCGGTGAACAACCGGAAGCCACGGCAGGCAATAATAACAGATTACCAGAGGGAGGTGACACAGCACATCACATAGAAGCAGTACTCCAAGAAACCCTGAAAGCAGCACAGAATGATGCACCAATTTGGGAAGATTGGCAAACTTTTTGGAGACGATGCCAGGAGTTGATTGTCGCGATCGCACAAGTGTATCATCCGGAGGTCAAATATCCTCTGCTGAATATCTACCTGCCTGAGGCTTATGGGTTGGTCAGAGGAACGGTGGATGATCTGGATTTGTGGATGCAAAAGTTATCTCCGGCTCTGAATCAGGTCACTGTCGGACAAGCTTACCAAGCCTACGAAGGCTACCGCCAGCTGGAGCCATCTGTTCGCAAACTCTGGCGAGTCTGGAATTGGGCCCAGTGGCTGTTGAACCCAGCGGCGGCAGTGGCGAAAGCTGCTAGTCGGGACTCTAGTAAGCAGGCAACTGAGCAATTGCTGGTGAATTTGAGCCAGTTGTTTCGGGAAGCGGCTCTCAGGAACCTCTGTCAGCAAGCGATTTCCCTCTACGGGGATGGGGAGATGCGGGGACGCGGGGACGCGGGGACACGAGGACGCGGGGACGCGGGGACGCGGGGACGCGGGGATGGGGAGATGCGGGGACGCGGGGACGCGGGGATGCAGGGAAGGGAAACTAAACCTTATATGTCGTTCATCCCCCAGGCAAAAACCCAAACCCTCCGAGATCTTCTGGCTCAAGCTCAATCCCCGGAAACAGTTGAGCAAAAACCTGTAAATATTTTACTAGTGGGGCGCACTGGCTCGGGAAAAAGCAGCCTGATTAACACTCTGTTTCAGGCAGAATTAGCTGTTGTGGATTTGTTGCCGAGTACGGATCAGATCCAGCATTACCACTGGCAGACTTCCACTGGAGAAATGCTGACACTTTGGGATACTCCGGGTTACGAACAAGTTAACCGTGGGGGTCTCCGGGAGGTAGTGCTAGATTATACTACCAACGCGGATTTACTACTACTGGTTACCCCGGCTCTAGATCCAGCTTTACAAATGGATGTAGACTTTCTCCAAGATCTCAAGGCAGAAGTACCAGACTTACCAGCGATCGCAATTATTACCCAAGTAGATCGTCTGCGGCCCATTCGGGAGTGGGAACCTCCTTACAATTGGCAATGGGGGGAACGTCCCAAAGAAATTACTATTCGTGGAGCTACTGAGTATCGAGCTCAGCTATTGGGAGAATTTTGTGAGCAAACCTTGCCCATGGTAACTGCTGACCTCAACACTGGTCGAGTTCCTTGGGGAGTAGAAGCCTTATCCTTGACCTTAGTAGAAGCGATCGCGCCAGCTAAGCAACTTCGTTTAGCCCGCTTTTTGCGTGATCTCGAAGCCCGTACTGTTGCTACAGCTAAAATCATTGATCATTATACCTTCCAGATGGCCACTACCCAAGGACTGACTGCCCTGTTGAAAAGTCCTGTTCTCCAATTCATTAG
>JAAHGR010001044.1 GCA_010672425.1 Symploca sp. SIO2E6 | reverse complement strand
TAGTAGGGTAACACCTGATTAAATCAAAAATGTTCGGGGTTAAAATCTCGGTAGTTGCGCCCGGACAAATTACCCGAAAGCCTTATGCAACAAGCGACTCGGAACTCTTAACTTATTACTTATTACTTATTCAGCAAACCCTACGTATTGCATACGCCCTTACGTATTGCATACGCCCTTACGTATTGCATACGCCCTTATTGGATATAAATTGTAGCTCATCCAGAACAACTATACTGAAGAACTTTCCTTATTTGCGAAGACGCTGTAACTCCTTTGCTGAACTTAAACTGAATTTGGGGTCAAGTTCAACTGCCTTTTGGAAAGCAGAAGCCGCTTCATCAATTTTACCTTCTGCTGCCAACTGCTCACCCTGTAAAAAGAAAGCCGTTGCCGAAGCTTCCACTCCACAGAGCTGGCGCTTGTCCTGACTCACATTAGGGTTATTTTTAAGGAAACTACTCACCCAGTTGCAAGCGTGCTTCAGGAGTTCATCTCGGTTAAAGTTCCATAGTTTAACCGTCTTATCGAGACTTGCTGAAGCAATTAAATTTCCGTCAGAGCTGAAAGCGACATCGTAGACATCACTTTGATGCCTTTTTAAGGTTCTCACTAAAGTGCCATCAGTTTTCCACAGTTTCACCGTGTTATCCTTACTGGCTGAAGCAATTAAATTTCCATCCGGGCTGAAAGCAACACCCCAAACAGAATTCTGATGCCCCTTTAAAGTCCTCACCAAAGTACCATCAAGTTTCCAGAGTTTTACGGTTTCATCCTTACCGGCTGAAGCAATTAATTTCCCATCTGGGCTAAAGACAATATTCCTAACAGAACCCTGATGTCCCTTTAAGGTCTTTACCAAAGTGCCATCAGGCTTCCACAGTTTCACTGTGCTATCCTTGCTAGCAGAAGCAATCAATTTTCCATCCGGGCTGAAAGCAACACCTAGGACATAATTTTGATGGCCGTTTAAGGTGTTAACCAGAGTAGCGTCTGATTTCCAAAGTTTCACTGTGCTGTCTAAACTTGCCGAAGCAATTAAATCTCCATCTGGGCTGAAGGCAACATCCCTAACCTCATCTAGATGACCCTTTAAAGTATTTACTAATGTTCCATCGGATTTCCACAATTTCACAGTTTTGTCGCCGCTAGCCGAAGCAATCAAATCTCCCTGGGGGCTAAAGGCAACACCATAGGCATTACCCTGATGCCCATTTAAAGTATTCACTAATGTTCCATTAGGTTTCCATAGTTTCACTGTGTTGTCCATACTAGCCGAAGCAATCAAATCCCTCTCATGACTAAAGGTTACATCCCTGACCGAACCCTGATGTTTCTTTAAAGTGTTTACTAATGTGTCGTCAGATTTCCACAATTTCAGAGTTTTGTCGCTACTAGTAGAAGCAATCAAATCTCCCTTGGGGCTAAAGGCAACACTATAGACATAACTCTGATGTCCCTTTAAGGTGTTAACCAACGTGCCATCAGATTGCCACAATTTAACTGTATCGTCCATGCTACTTGAAGCAATCAAATTACCATGAGAGCTGAAGGTAATACCCAAAACTCCGTGCTGATGTCCCTTTAAAGTGTTAACCAAAGTACCATCAGGCTTCCACAGTTTCACTGTTTTGTCCTTACTAGCAGAAGCAATCAAACTGCCATCTGGACTAAAAGCGACATCCCTAACAGAATCATTATGTCCCTTAAAAGTGTTAACTAAAGTACCATTAAGTTTCCAGAGTTTTATTGTGTTGTCTTTACTGGCAGAAGCAATCAATTTCCCATCTGGGCTAAAGGCAACACCAAGAACAGCATTCTGATGCCCTTTTAAATTTCTCACCAAAGTGCCATTAGGTTTCCACAGTTTCACTGTTTTGTCACCACTACCTGAAACGATCAAATCTCCCTTTGGGCTGAAGTCTAAATCGAGAATGGTATCCCGATGCCCCTTGAAAGTACTAACCAAAGTACCATTAGGTTTCCACAGTTTTACTGTTGTATCGACACTGCCTGAAGCAATCAAATCTCCCTTCGGACTAAAGGCTACACCATAAACATGATTACGATGCCCTTCTAAAGTCCTCAGCAAAGTACCATCAGCTCTCCAAAGTTTCACTGTTTTGTCACCACTACCTGAAACGATCAAATCTCCCTTCGGGCTGAAAGCTACACCATAAACAAAATTTTGATGCGCTTCTAAACTATTGATTTCA
>JAAHGR010001043.1 GCA_010672425.1 Symploca sp. SIO2E6 | reverse complement strand
TTTCTAACGGCATAGCCAACCGATGTGTTGTGTTGGGTTTCACTGCGTTACACCCAACCTACTTATAGCTACTTATAGCTGAGTTCGATACAGGCACACATCTATTCCATTATTAGAATGATAGCCAAAAATCACGGGTTTTTACAATCAATAAAATGTTTTAAGGAGAAAGCGATCAGCTATGCTGGTGCTGTAGGCGATCGCATCCATTATCTGTTTTCAGTCCGTTTTAATGGACTTGAGCTGTTAGCGGTGGGGTTTTAACCCCTGGTGGGAGCGCAATTAATGCTCCCTTTCTAACAGCATAACCAACCGATCTGCTGTGTTGGGTTTCACTTTGTTACACCCAACCTACTTATAGCTACTTATAGGTGAGTTAGATACAGGCGCACATCTACTCCATTATTAGAATGATAGCCAAAAATCACGGGTTTTTACAACCAACAAAATGTTTTAAGGAGAAAGCGATCAGCTATGCTGGTGCTGTAGGCAATCGCATTTATTATCTGTTTTCAGTCCGTTAAAACGGACTTTCGCTATAAGCGCTGGGGTTTTAATCTCTGGTGGGTATCGAATTGATGTAAATTTCTAACGGCATAGCCAACCGATGTGTTGTGTTGGGTTTCACTGCGTTACACCCAACCTACTTATGGCTGAGTGGGTTGGATGTATATAATTGAAATAATAAAGCTCTAGTAAGATTCCTTACTCTATTGATATGCCCCCTATAAGTAACCCAAAATCAACGACACGACTAGAAGCTAGTGTCACCCCAGAAATTAAAGCGCTTTGGCAGAAGGCAGCTGATCTTGAGGGACGTACCTTGAGTGATTTTGTTATTGCTAGTGTGCAAGCTGCGGCTTGTCAAGTCATCAAAGAGCATCACATACTCAAACTCAGTGTTGAAGATAGTGAAATTTTTGTCGATGCACTCCTCAACCCTCCGAAGCCGAATGATGCGTTAAAGGCGGCGGCTCAACAGTATAAGCAAATTATGGAATAATGGTTCTTAAAATTGAGCCACTTGATAGTCGTAGGCATACCCGCTCGAACTTTTGCTGTGGTAAAGGTAGTTTAGACAATTATACCAAATCCGCTTTTAAAGGTACAATATCACAATTGGCTCAAGCCTTTGATATAGGATGATTTGGTCGATATGGGTAATCAGCCTATGTAAACCGGATTTGGTATTACATACGCAAACAAGCCTCTCAGGATACTAAAAAGCGAGTTGCAACTGTATTCGTTTTGATTGATGATCCTGAAACTAGTGTTTTAGCTTACTACACTCTTTCTGCTTATACGGTTGAAATGGATGCTCTAGATAAAACCTTGGTAAAACGTTTGCCTCGTTACCCATTATTACCAGCCACGTTGTTAGGTCGCCTTGCTGTTGATAATAGCCAAAAGGGAAAGGGTTTTGGTGAGTTAATGTTAATAGATGCCCTCAAAAAGTCATTGGATACAACTGCACAAGTTGCATCTATTGCCGTAGTAGTGGAAGTTTTAGATGAAGAAGCTTTGGGTTTTTATATCAAGTATGGCTTTCAGCCGTTTAGGCAGGAGCCCAAGAAGCTTTATTTACCGATGAAATCTATTAAAGAGCTTTGTGAGGATATTGTAATTTAGTGTTCTCCCCTAAAGGAAATAGCGCTCGCATTATGAGGGAATAGTGTTGCGATCGCAAGGTCTAGAGGCAGATAATTTTACTGGAGTTTAGTGCCAAGGTACGGTAACAAACATGACCCACACACCTGTAAAATTTACCTTTGAGCAATATCTCGAATAGGAAGATAGCACCGATAACCGCTATGAGTTATTTGAGGGGGAATTAATACCAATGCCCCCAGTCGGTTATCGCAATACAGGCGCACACCTATTCCATTATTCAAATAATAGCCAAAAATCACGGGTTTTTACAATCAATAAAATGTTTTAAGGAGAAAGCGATCAGCTATGCTGGTACTGTAGGCAATCGCATCCATTATCTGTTTTCAGTCCGTTTTAACGGACTTTCGCTATTAGCCTGGGGTTTTAACCCCTGGTGGGTATCGATAGGTTTTTAATATTCCGGTCAATAAGAGACAAGGAGGACAAGGAGGGAAAGTAGACATATGTTGATGTTTCACGAAAAACTGGGATGAATGTTGCATCTGGGATTTTTAATAACCGAACAATAATTTATACGGTTTTCCTCATGAGTCTTCTTGTCCACC
>JAAHGR010001042.1 GCA_010672425.1 Symploca sp. SIO2E6 | reverse complement strand
TATCGTTCCGGTTAACGTAACTAACCCTCAATTTTTGTTTGAGTAACCACAAAGACACAAAGAGCACAAAGGGAATGAAGGAAGTTAACCTATTTTGGAGATTATAGGCGCACACTTATTCCATTGTTGGAATAGTAGCAAAAAACGTTACAGGATGCAAGGGACGCGATCAGCTTCGCTGGTGCCCAAAGCAATCGCAAGATATTCCACACGTAACACATCTCGTAGGGGCGGGTTTAGGGATAATCTAGACCATTTTACCCAAATATTGGAAGCAAAACCCGCCCTGTCGATATCGTTACGGTTAACTTAACGAACCGCTAGGTTATCGCTAGGGCGGGTTTTGTACAGCAGTTATCGATAAATGCGTTAAGATTTTCCTAAACCCGCCCCTACAAATATAACGTCACCAACGGCTAGGTTATCGCTAGGGCGGGTGCGAGTTCCAAAGTTATCGATAAATGCGTTAAGATTTTCCTAAACCCGCCCCTACAAATATAACGTCACCAAATCCATGAATGTATCTCTAACACCAGAATTTGAGCAACTTGTACAAGAAAAGGTTAACAGTGGCAGATACCAGTCTGCGAGTGAAGTGATTAGCGAAGGATTGCGACTACTCGAAGAACAAGACAACATTCGCCACATGCGCATTGAAAAACTGCGATCGCAAATTGCTATCGGCATTGAGCAAGGTGAGCAAGGAGAAGTTTTTGATGGTGAAGAAGTAGTTAGGGAACTACTTGAAGAAATCAACCAAGCAGAGCAAGTGTAACAATGAGCCGCTATATTCTTACTGCTCAAGCCAAACTTGACCTGAAAGAGGTTAAAGACTACATTGTTCGCAATAACCCAGCAGCAGCAAGGCGCTTTATTCAGGCATTCCGCCAGCAATGTCAACTTTTAGCCAAGTTTCCTAATATGGGTCGCAGTTATAGTCAATTAGCGCCTTCATTAAGAGGATTTCCACTAGAAAAATACATTATTTTCTATCGCTCAATTGATAAAGGAATTGAAGTTGAGCGTCTGCTGAGTGGATATCGTGATTTAGATGCTCTTTTCCCTGAAGCTGAGGATGAGTGATATCAAATCCGACGGAATAGTTACCCTTCGTAGGGGCGGGTTTAGGGATAATCTAGACCCTTTAACCCGAATATTGGAAGCAAAACCCGCCCTGTCGATATCCTTTCGGTTAACGTAACCAACCCTCAATTCTTGTTTGAGGAACCACAAAGACACAAAGAGCACAAAGGAAAGGAAGGAAGTTAACCTATTTTGGAGATTATAGGCTCACACCTATTCCATTATTGGAATAGTAGCAAAAAACGTTATAAGCTGATGTGCAGCTAAATTGTATAATGGGAAAATGTGAAAATGTTGTAGTGCGTAAGCGATGCTAGCGCGTAGCGCAAACATCTTGCTCGCTAGTATTATACAAATTAAATGCGTAACAACTTAGGATGCAAGGGACGCGATCAGCTTCGCTGGTGCCCAAAGCAATCGCAAGATATTCCAAAGACCACACATCTTGTAGGGGCGGGTTTAGGGATAATCTAGACCCTTTAACCCGAATATTGGAAGCAAAACCCGCCCTGTCGATATCGTTCCGGTTAACGTAACTAACCCTCAATTCTTGTTTTAGTAACCACCTTTGTTCCAAAAGCCCCATCCGGTGTTGGGTCTCGTTCCTCTACCCAACCTACATCTATTAAATCATTTTTATTTCCAAATGTTAAGTTCACTAAATTCTAAATTCTAAATTCTAAATTCTAAATTATCGATATCCTTCCGGTTAACGTAACTAACGGCTAGGTTATCGCTAGGGCGGGTGCGAGTACAACAGTTATCGTCAAATGCGATAAGATATTCCTAAACCCGCCCCTACAAATATAACGTAACTAACGGCTAGGTTATCGCTAGGGCGGGTGCGAGTACAACAGTTATCGATAAATGCGATAAGATATTCCTAAACCCGCCCCTACAAATATAACGTAACTAACCGCTAGATTATCGCTCTTTGTTGGTTGCCTTTGCCTTGGTTTTGTGCTATTATTGTACAATAGAAAAATGTGCGCACCTATATACTATGCTTTTCGGAGGCAGGCAAGATGCCTGTTCCACAAGAAATGGATAAAGAGAATTTGGTATAAATTAGATGCTTGCGATCAGCTTCCCTGGTGCCCAAAGCAATCGCAAGATATCCGCTCATCACATTACAG
>JAAHGR010001041.1 GCA_010672425.1 Symploca sp. SIO2E6 | reverse complement strand
ACGAAGGCATTTTTAGGTTCTCCGGGACTGCTGCCATTTGCGGCACTAAGCAAAACTAGCGATAGGTTTCAAACACTGCAACAAACAGCTCAGTTGATTGACAACATTAGCAATCAACGAGTACAGAGTAATGTGGCAGCGTCAACGGCGATTATGGCTGGTTTAGTATTAGAGAAACAGCTCATTCACAGATTATTGCGGAGGGATATTATGCGAGAATCGGTCATTTATCAAGAAATGCAAGCCGAAGCCGAAGAACGAGGCATTCAGCGGGAACAACAACTGATCCAGCGGCTGCTCAACCGTCGGTTTGGCAATTTGACTCCAGAGTTAACTGAGCAGGTACAGAAACTGCCGATTGAGCAGTTGGAAGCTTTAGGGGAAGCACTACTCGACCTCCATGAACCTGAGGAATTGGTTGCTTGGTTAGAGCAGCACAGTTAATTAGGTGTTAGGTGTTAGGTTTTTTTACTTATCCATAGCATGTTTTTATAGAATTGTTGCTATTTGCGGCCCTAGGCAAAACCAGCGATAGGTTTCAAACACTGCAACAAGCGGCTCAATTGATTGACAACATTGGCAATCGACGAATACAGAGTAATGTGGCAGCATCGACGGCGATTATCGCTGGTTTAGTATTGGAGAAAGAACTGATTCACAGATTATTGTGGAGGGATATTATGCGAGAATCGGTCATTTATCAGGAAATGCAACAAGAAATTCGGCAGAAAGTTTGGCAGGAAGTTCGTCAAGAGGTACTAGCCGAAGCCAAAGAATTAGTCATTCAGCGGGTGCAGCAATTTATCCTGCGGCTGCTCAATCGTCGGTTTGGCAATTTAACTCCAGAGTTAACTGAGGGAGTGCAAAAACTGCCGATTGAACAGTTGGAAGCTTTAGGGGAAGCACTGCTGGACTTCTATCAACTTGAGGAATTGGTTGCTTGGTTGGATCTGTGCGATTAGTTATTTGACAAATGGCTACAACCGATACATGGATAGGCTTAGGGCTATTTTGTTCTTGGCTTCACTGAGTAAGCATCGGAGTAATCTTAAAGCTTATCTATAGCTCTCCTTTGGGTAGCTGTGGGTTAATTCATCTTGTCAAAATTGAACTCAAGCCCCTATTATATAGTTAGAGAACGGAGAAAAAAATGAACAATAGTAAGTCAGCTGCCACGCTTGCTGTGGTAGCTATCATTGGAGCATCTGTCCTTGGCGCACTGCCGGTTGAGCTCGCAACTCTACTGGTCACAGGAGTAGTTGGGGCTTGGCAGATTTCGCTTAAGTGAATGGAACTCACATCCCTTCTAACTTGGTGCTACTGGAACTAGAACCAAAGTTGGATAGTCACTATCTAACATTTGTTAGGGATGCTGAGGCTCCTTATTTCACTTTCAATAGCTAGTATAACTGCTTTTTCTGCCAATTGTCAAAAATCAACTAACAGTAGTTATCTTTTTTTACGCTAACCTGTCCTTTGTCCAACGTCAGAGAGTCGTTGTCATAACCAATGCACTCCCTGATTACTAAGATACTGTTGGCGAATTAAGAGGAGGTGAACCCCCACCTTGCTCAATTGCTTAATTGATAAGACTTTTTGCGCTTTGTCCATCAACCCTTAACCTAATCCTCCAACCCTATTCCCTACAAGGATACTGCTAGCGAATCAGGGGTGTGACCCCCCACATCGATTCGCCAACAGTATCTACTAATAACGTAAGTTGCTAGTTACAAGGTATTTGCATGTTGAGATCCCCCCTAACCCCCCTTAACAAGGATACCGCTGGCGAACTTAATATTGCTTTACACAGAGGTCAATCTGGAGAACTTTGAGTCAGAATTCCCCCTCAAATTGGGGGTTGGGGACTCAAAAAACCTTTGTCCCATCGCAAATGTTTCCAATTGTTAAGTTCGCCACCAGCATCTTAACAAGGGGGGGACCGGATTTAAAGTCCCCCGTGGAAGTCAAAGCTTAGCATCCTCTGGCTTCCCCGTGGAAGCAAAAGCGTAGCATCCTCTGGCCTCCCCGTGGAAGCAAAAGCGTAGCATCCTCTGGCTTCCCCGTGGAAGCAAAAGCGTAGCATCCTCTGGCCTCCCCGTGGAAGCAAAAGCGTAGCATCCTCTGGCCTCCCCGTGGAAGCAAAAGCGTAGCATCCTCTGGCCTCCCCGTGGAAGCAAAAGCGTAGCATCCTCTGGCCTCCCCGTGGAAGCAAAAGCGTA
>JAAHGR010001040.1 GCA_010672425.1 Symploca sp. SIO2E6 | reverse complement strand
CTTTGATTATTTCTTTCAACTTCTAGATGAGTTTCTCCAGCGAGATCAAAGCCAAGATTTAGACCCAATTTTGAGCGAATCATCCTCGCAAGAAGCTGAGAAAGTTGCATGATTGGGAATGGGGAATTGGGGAAGAAAGATAAGAGGCAGGATACTGTATTATTTAGAGAGGGAGATGTTTTGCAAGGATCTCTGGTTGTGAAGCGATCGCACTAGCAAATAATGCCCAAAAGCTTTACTAGGAAAGGCTTAGGGCGTTTTAACCAAAGTTGGAGATGCTTGCAAAATTGCTCAAAACTAGTAATAGTAAGCTTTCTAGCGTTTGTATTTTTGGGAAAAAATGGCGATTTGGCGAGGATTTTCTGGTTTGATGGCTTCTGTTGAGGAGGTGCTTGCAAAACTGTCTAGGAGCTGTTACTCTGTAAGGGTTTCAGAGACTGCCGTGCGATTACCTTTGATGCCGTAAGGCGTTGAGCACCGCCGCATTCCCCATGGTGTGGGGGAAATCCTTTTACGGTGCGATTACCTTTGATGCCGTAAGGCGTTGAGCACAATTAATTTTCCTCCTGGCGAAAAGATTTGAGGAATTGTGCGATTACCTTTGATGCCGTAAGGCGTTGAGCACCTTCCATTGCTTGGCACATTTGCAGCAGGAGAATTGTGCGATTACCTTTGATGCCGTAAGGCGTTGAGCACACAGTGAGGCTCTGGTTGTCTAGAACTTCAATTGAGGTGCGATTACCTTTGATGCCGTAAGGCGTTGAGCACCTCCCTAACCGATAGGTGAGAGCATTAACCAGTGGTGCGATTACCTTTGATGCCGTAAGGCGTTGAGCACATACTCCAAGATTTAGCTTCCGAAAAAGCTACTGAGAGCCGTGCGATTACCTTTGATGCCGTAAGGCGTTGAGCACCCAAATACCAACAAAAGTATCAAAATAATTGCATTGTGCGATTACCTTTGATGCCGTAAGGCGTTGAGCACAAGTAGTTTGGCCCCTTAAAAATAAAATCTGAATGGTGCGATTACCTTTGATGCCGTAAGGCGTTGAGCACATTAGTGCTGCGATCGCTATCGAGCAGAAAAAGTGTGCGATTACCTTTGATGCCGTAAGGCGTTGAGCACACCAGGCTTTTGTCCTTTCCTCAAGTAGCTGCTTAGTGCGATTACCTTTGATGCCGTAAGGCGTTGAGCACGATTTTGTTGCATGACCGCATGGTATCAATGTGCTATGGTGCGATTACCTTTGATGCCGTAAGGCGTTGAGCACGAGATAACACAGGGCAACATAACCGACTGCTCAAGTGCGATTACCTTAGATGCCCTTAGGCATTGAGCCCAAAAATTCTACATTCGATGAAGTCGAGCGAGGAATCGCTTCCCCACCCTCTTCTACTCTCACCGTGCTTGCGAGTTTCCCAGCACACGGCTCCTCAACTGTTTGGCACTGTTGTTATGTGTACCTCATTACCCAATAAGGGGTTAGGGGATGGGTTGATAAGAGTCATCACTTCTCATATCCCATTCTTTTGACTCCCACATGGCGTGTAGGATGTCGTGGCAGTGTCTATGTATCGCCGTCAAGTTTGTGCGCTTGTTGTTTTGCCGATTTGCGTCTAAATGGTGAATTTCCACAAGGCTATTTGACGTAAAATACAGACCGCAGTGTGAACACTTACCTTTTTGCTTTTTGAGCAATTGTGATAGTGTTTTTGGGGTTTGAGGATAGTTCCTCAACCGTTGACTCCAGTAGACCCAATCTCCGTCGTAGGGACTTTTATTTCCTCTGACTTTGATGTGCCTTGTAATTGTTGTTTGAGGATGTTCGGCTAATTTTAACCCATCCGGTGTCGCAAACGCCCATTTTTTACCGTCGATTTCTCTCCAGTATTTTCGGGCATTGCTTCTTTTCTTACATCGACGTTTTGCCCACGCCCAAAGTTGATTGAAGGTGATGTGACTAAGCTTGTTAAATGTTTTTTGACTCGCTACGGTAGAAAAGTAATTGCACCATCCCCTAATGACTGGGTTGAGTCGATAAATTAAGGCAGCTTGTGGTGCTGCATTATGTTTTGTAATGATGGAAGATATTTTTCTAACGTGTCCCTTCACACTTTTCTTTGAGGGGGTGATTATGGTTTTGAACAAGAGTGGTTCAGAGTTGGTAGAGAAGCCAGTTCGGTATTTACCCACTCGGAACTGCCTAACATTAAACCCCAGGAAGTCAA
>JAAHGR010000104.1 GCA_010672425.1 Symploca sp. SIO2E6 | reverse complement strand
CTCCTCCTGCCTTCTGCCCTCTGCCCTCTGCCTCCTGCCTCCTGCCTCCTGCCTCCTGCCCCCTGCCTCCTGCCTTCAAACCACTAGCTTGACTCAGCACTACTAGGCAACTCTAAACAATAACCTGCACCATACACCGTTTTGATATAACAAGGATGGCGTGGGTCAGGTTCTAGCTTTGTCCTCAGGTGACGGATATGTACCCGGATAGTTTCAATATCATCATCTGGGTCATAACCCCAAACCTCTTTGAGAATTTCACTAGGAGAAACTGTCTGACCATGACGTTGGAGTAAGCAGTGCAGTAGTTCAAACTCCAAATGGGTCAGTTTAACCGTATTCTCAAACCAAATGCACTCAAACCTTTCTGGTACTAAGGTCAATGGACCATAGCTCAGAATTTCCGAGTGCTTTGCTGCTTGGGGAATACGGTCTGTTCGTCGTAACAAGGCTCGTACCCTTGCCAGCATTTCTTCGAGTTCAAAAGGCTTGGTCATGTAGTCATCTGCACCAGCATTTAAGCCTCCAACCTTATCTTGGGTTTGATCTAGAGCTGTCAACATCAGTACCGGAATATCAGTGGTGCGCTCATCTCGACGAAGCCTCTGGCAAACAGTAAATCCATCCACCTTCGGCAGCATCAAGTCGAGCAAGATCAGGTCTGGCTGTAGTTGTACAGCTAATGCTTGACCCTTGACGCCATCGCTGGCTTGACTAACGTCGTAACCAGCTAGCTCCAGATTGACGGAGACTAATTCTGAGATTGCAGAGTCATCGTCGATTACAAGTATCCGGGGCATCACTAAATAGTTTCCACTGAGTGTGTTTGTTAAAGTTCAATAAGAATTCGTTGAGGAATATCAAGAATCCTGTACCGATTATAAATTATTTCTAAACAAGGTTAAGGTTTTCTGAATATAATGAGGTCTAAAATTAGCAATAGTATATGCTTACTAGTTGGTTGCAAGCCTTAGGAGGCAGGAGTTAGGAGGCAGGAAGCCCCAAGGCAGGAGACTCCAAGGCAGCTCCCTTTGAAAAATTTTCACCACCATGTATGAAAATTCATTCCTGCTGTGTCCGGTGCGTCTCCGCGTCCGGTGTGTTTCCGCGTCTATTTTCAAGTCAGCCGCCTGGAGTGCCTGCTTTTTACCCTTGCTCGCTTCCTGGTAATCGGATTTGTAGCGCAAGGCTTGCTCAAAGGAGGCAACGGCTTGTGAGTATTGCTTTAAAACGCTGCCGGAAATCATAGCGCACCATTTTATCTAATACTCTAGCCAACTCAAGTATAACTGTTGCCTGGTCCTGCCAGCTAATTTCACCAGTATCGGGCTCCGTTGGCAACTGGTGAGGTTGTAAACCAGTAAGGCATTGAATCGCGATGATCCCTTAAGACTAATTTACCGTCTTGCTGACGCCGGATGATGTTGTTAGGGTTGATATCCCGGTGAATAACTTTCTGTTCATGGACGAACTCCAGGATCTCCAGGATATCCTTGCTGATACAGAACTTTGGCTTCGGTATCAAACAAACGCCTTGCTATCTGCAAGCTCAAGGGGTTGGATACAATCTTGCTCGCATTGGATACTAAATCTGCCTCAAGCCAATCTACAGCTGCTGTCCCATCCCTGTAACGTGCCTCATGATAATGTCAAGAGTTGCTTTGATTTGGCTTTGACCATGTTCTAATTTAGCTAACCGCTTCCTAGTTTCATCCCTAAAAGATTCTATATCATTGGCTAAATATTCAAATCCCTCTGAAATTCTACCTTCTGGTTCTATATCTATTTCCAGTGTCTTGAGTCTTTGCTCTAACAAGATTAGTTTTTGTTCTATCTGAGTTAATCTTTCCTCTGACATTATGTGTAGTTAGGTGTTAGTGTAATGAGTGATGAGTGCTGAAGGCAAGGTTAATAGCTTATATGCGCACACCTTCTCTATTATTAGTAATAATAGCAAAAAGTAATTGAAATTGCAACCAATAGGGAACTCAAGGGTGAGAAGTCCGACTTCTGGAATTTCGCGATCGCTAGAATCTGGCAAGAGCGAATCTCGTAGGGTGGGCAAATCAAAGTTTTTAACAAAAAGTAGTGCAAGCATCTTGCTTGCGTCTGACATAAGCAGGAGCAAGACGTTTCGCTAACATAGCTCATGCTGCTAGCATTGATAGATAGGAATTACATCAATTTTAACAAGAGTGTGATCGCTTATCTCTTCCCAATTCCCCATTCCCAATTCCCCATTCTCAAAGTTCCAACTGTTGCTGTACAACTTGTTGATTCCGTAGCGCTTGTGGGTGGGTAGGATTAAGTTGCAGCGCTTGTTGAAAAGCAGCTAGGGCTTCTGGGTATTTTTCTAAAAACTTGAGTGCTATACCTTTACCAGCCCAGAAATCAGCATTTTTGGCATCAAACTGGATCGCCTTGTCGTAAGTAGTAACTGCGGCTTCGTAACGTTGGAGAGCCATTAAGGATAAACCTTTATTGTACCAAGCTTGGGCAGAGTCAGGCTGAATGCCAATAGCCCTATCGGCAGCGGCGATTGCTTCTCCATAACGCTCTAAACGCCAGAGTAAGGCACTAAGATTGAGCCAAATATCCGCTAAAGTCAGTCGCTCTCCCAAATTAGCATCACCGAGGAGCGCTTGCTGGTAAGCTGCTTCGGCATCTTCGTACTTACCTAAGGTGGTGAGGATTCTGCCTTGGTTGAACCAAGCTTGGGAGGAATGAGGATCGAGGGCAATGGCTTGTTCAGTAGAGGCAAGAGCATCGGTAAATCTTCCCATGTACCATAGAGTGGCACTACGATTACTCCAGGGTTCAGCATAGTTAGGGTTGAGACTAAGAGCACGATTAGCAGAAGCGATCGCTTCATCGTATCTCTTTAATCCTGTCAGTACAATGCTGCGCTGATTCCAGGCGAATGCTGGACCTTCCTTACCCCATCTCCCATCACCTTCTTGGAGTGCTTGATCGCAACTAGCTAAGGCTTCCTTGTACATCTTCAGCCGACTTAAAATGGCACATTGGTTAACTAAAGCTAGGGCATATTTGGGACTAATTTTGAGCGCCCATTCATAGGCAGCCTGGGCATCACCCTCCCTACCTAATTTGCCCAAAACTATACCTTGCTGAGTCCAAACTTCAGCATTTTGGGGAGCGATCGCTAGAGCTTGATCATAAGCAGCCAGGGCTTCATTATACTGTTTTAATTGGGTGAGAATTTGACCTCGGTTAGCCCAAGCGATCGCTGCACTGCCTTTACCCCAATCTCCATTGCCTTGCAGTGCCTGGTCACAAGAGTTAAGAGCGGCGCTTGGTTGACCTAATTCTGAGAGTAGGAGGCAACGCTGAGCCAAAGCCAGGGAATAGGTAGGCTCAAGTTGAATTGCCCAGTCGTAAGAGAACAGTGATTCTTCCCGCTTTCCCCATGCCCTGAAGGCGAACCCTCGGTTGTACCAAGCAAAAGCCGGACTAGTGTCACCCCATCTCTCATCCACTCTTAGTGCTGTCTCACAAGCGGCTATTGCTGCTTCATATTTGCCCAATCCTACCAAGCTAGCACATTTTTTTGTCCAGGCAGCACCATCGGTTGGTTCTAAGCGGATCACTTGCTCAAAAGAGAGTACTGCTTCTGGATACTTTTCTAGTGCTAACAGAACATCCCCTCGATCCGCCCAAGTTATCGCATCCTGAGCGTTAAGGGCAATCGCTTGGTCACAAGCAGCTAAAGCCTGTTCGTATTCTTTGATTTCTACTAAAGACTTACACAACTTAGCCCAATAATCAAAATCCTGCGACTTTTCTGCTTCCTGAGCCAACAGAACCTTCGGGAAGTAAAAAGTCAAAACTGAACAGCACAAAGCCAAGAGTAAAGAGGACAAAACCTGGCCTTTGTTTTTATTCACAGGTATTTTCAGTTCCATCGGGCATGATTGTTCCACAGAGTTTTGCTTGGTTGAGGTTTGCTCCTGTCAGGTCAGCACCGGTGAGGTCAGCACCACGCAACTTTGCTCTTTCTAAGTTGGCTCCTGCCAACTTAGCAGATTTTAGGTTAGCATTAAAGAGGATTGCTTCCTCTAAATTACAACCACTGAGGTCTGTTTGTTCGAGATTGGCATGACTGAGCAAGGCTCTGTGGAAGTTAACTCCTTTAAGGTCAGCTCCTTTAAGGTTAGCCCCTACCAGATTTCGCTCTTGTCCTCCTACATTCACAATGTCCCAGACTAGAAGCCATTGGTGATCGATTACCGTTTCTTCACTAATTTTAGCAGCTCTGAGATTAACATTTTCGAGCTGAGCCCCTTCAAGGTTGACCTCTGCTAACTCCACATTGCCCAAATCAGCTCCTTGAAGATTAGCATTGCTCAAGTTAGCATAACGTAGTTCAGCATTAGTGAGTTTGGTTCCCCTAAGATTGGCTCCCTGTAGGTTAACAATAAACAGGTAGGCTCCTGCTAGGTTAGCGTTGGCGAGGTTAGCGCCTGCTAGATTCATCCCCTCCAACTTAGCTCCCCCCAAATCTGCTCCTGCGAGATTCTGAGTCCCCTGCTGATTAACTACCTCTCTAATAAACAACCATTTCTCATCTAGTACAGTTTCCTCATTAATTTTAGTAGCTCTGAGGTCTGTGCGAAATAAATTAGCATCTTGGAAATCGGCTCCTTCTAGATTAGCCCCTTTGAGGTTAGTCCCATCCAAGTTAGCTTGTTGAAGATTAGCTTTTGCCAGGGAAGCCTCCACCAACTGGGCATTAGTCAAATTTGCCAACAGCAAATTAGTACCCTCCAGATTAGCTTTGACCAACGAAGTCTTCTCCAGCTGAGCATTACTCAAGTCTGCTAAGAGCAAATTCCCACTGTCTAACTTGGCTTCCTTCAGGTTAGCTTCCTGGAGATTAGCATTTTCCAGGTCAGCACGAAACAGATTAGCACCTAAGAGTTTCGCTGTGCTCAGATTAGCTGCCTCCAGATTACCCCCTGCCAGGTTAGCATTACTTAAGTCCGCATCACTCAAATCCGCCCCCTTGAGGTTAGCACCCTTAAGGTTAACACCCCGGAGTTCCGCGCCTCCAAGTTCAGCATTTTGCAGATCACATTGAGCACATTCCCCAGTTTCTTCTAACTGTTGAAGATGTCTGCTGTTGGCAGCTTGGGCAAGATCAGATAACAGTAAGGGGCCTAGGGAAAGTAGGAGGGTAATAGTACCTATTTTGAGTCTCATCAGCAATTGCATAAGTAATGAGTAATGAGTAATGAGTAATGAGTAATGAGTAATGAGTAATGAGTAATGAGCAGTAGTTGGACTTCAGTCCAAAAAGAAGAAGACCAAACAACTATCTTCCCTACTCCCTGCTCCCTGCTCCCTACTTAAATTGTTGCAGAAATTCTCTAATTTGCTTCATTTTAAAGCCTTGCGCTAATTCCCGAAGTTCTTGAGCAAAGGGCACGTATTGAGGATTGAGGTTGGGCAACTTATTGGCCTCCTTGATGAGATTATCAATCAAACCTTTTCTCGCTAAATCATACAAAATATTGAGTTCCTGAGCAGGAGGAGGTACAAATTCTGTATTATCTCTAGCCGGCTGTAGTTGGGGTTCTAATTCTTGGGTATGGTGATACACCCAGACCAAATTTAAGAAATTCCCAACTTGGGTCAATAAATCTTCCACTTGTATCGGTTTAGGCAGAAAATAATCGCAACCTATTTCCTTACTTTGCTGCTGATAAGACTCAGAGACACTTGCCGAAGAAGCAATCAAAATTGTCTGTTGAAACTCTGGTAACTGCCGCAGGCGAAGGGTTAACTCCAAACCATCCATCACTGGCATCATCAGATCAATAATTATTAAGTCTGGTTCCCATGCTCTAGCTTGCTTTAAAGCTTCTAGTCCAGTTGCTGCTTCCCTCACAAAAAAGCCAAGGGGTTCGAGTAAATTAACTAAAACTGTACGATTTTCCCAGGAATCATCAACCACAATAATTTTTTTCCGGTCACCCTGGTAGCCAATGATCTGGTTTGAGAAATTGACAGTTGACGGTTCAACTGATTTTGAGGCTTGATGTAATTCTAGATCGAACCAAAAGGTGCTACCAACTCCCAAGGTACTTTCCACTTGGAGTCGGCTCCCCATCTGGGAGACTATTTTCTGGGTGATGGTTAATCCGAGTCCAGTACCTTCTGCTTGATGGCTCCTCTGTCCTACTTGTTCAAAGGGTTCAAAAATGGTCTCTAGTTCTGCTGCTGCTATACCAACACCAGTATCTTTAATTTCAAACCGAACTTTGTTATTGGTTATTGGTTGTTGGTTGTTTGTTGTTAGTTGTTTGTTGTTTAATTGTTCCACTTTAAAGGTTACGCTGCCAGCATCGGTAAATTTTATGGCATTGCCCAACAGATTAATCAAAACTTGCCTTAGTCGTTTTTCATCAGCATGAACAGTGCTAGGCAGTGGCTGGGAGAATTGGTGAGTAAAAGTAATTTCTTTTTGTTGAGCACGGATGCGACAGATCTCAATAACACTGCGCAGAAAGTTAGGAAAAGGGAAATTGTAGGGTTCGAGTTCCATCTTTCCTGCTTCGATTTTGGAGATGTCTAAAATATCGTTAATCAGGGTGAGCAGATGGCTACCGCAGGCATGGATAGTGTTAATACCTTTTTCTTGCTGGGGGGTGAGTTCTCTAGAGCGTTGCAGAATTTGAGTGTAGCCGAGAATACCGTTGAGAGGAGTTCGCAATTCGTGACTCATGTTAGCCAGAAATTGGCTTTTGGCTTGGTTAGCAACTTCGGCAGCTTCCTTAGCTTGTTGCAGTGCTATCTCTGCTTGCTTGCGTTCAGTTACATCAATTAAAACTCCTAGGGAACGAATTAACTGACCAGATTTATCTTTTTCAGTGATGCCAGAAAGGAGCACGTCAATAATTTTGCCATTCTTGCAGATAAACTGATAGGGAATGTCTGAACAACTTCCTGCCTGAAAAAATTTAGGCATCATAACTTCTGTGGCATAACGGCGAGACTCTTCTGTCAAAAACTCCGTAGATTTTCTACCAATAACTTCGGAACGCTCATAACCTAGTTTCTCTAACCAATAGTTGCTGACACTGATTAGTCTACCCATTGGGTCAATGGAATGCAACATAACTGGGGTATGTTCATAAAGAGAACGATAGCGTTCTTCGCTTGCTCTTAGTGCTTCCTCTGACTGTTTGCGATCGCTAATATCTTTGCAAAAGCAGTAGTGACCCTCAAAACCAGCAAGATTCATATCAGCTTTCACCACGAGCACTTGTTTGTCAAAATAAGAGCCATCTTGACGAACTCCTCTGGCTTCAAACTCCCCTTTACCTTCAATTAGCATTTGTTGGTAAGCAGCGATCGCAATTGGTAGATCTTCAGGATAAACGGTTCGCTCCCAGGGTACCCCGATCATTTTCTCCGGTTGGTAGCCAAGTATGTGGGCATAGGAGTGATTAACTTCCAGATAACAACCTTGAGTATTGACTTTCGCAATTCCTGGCATGGCGTTTGCCAAGGCCAGATTCATTTGTCTGAGTTCCTCAAATTTGGCTTTTAGCTTTTGATTCAGTTGCTTGAGGGTTGCTTCTACCTGCTGTCGTTCTCGAATTTCGAGTTGCAATTGCTGAGTACGATCCTGGACTGTCTGCTCTAGGTTTTGAGAATATTCCTCCAGCTGTTGGTAAAGTTGGGCATTTTCTAGGGCAATGGCAGCTTGGGCACACAACAGTTGTAAAATATCAATGCGCTCTTTGGTAAAGACCCCTGCCGTCAGGTCATTTTCCAGGTAAAGGATGCCAGGAAGTTGGCCTTGTTGGATAATGGGCAGACATAACAGAGACTTGGGTTGTACAGTAATAATGTAGGGGTCAGCGGCCAAGAAAGTTTCTGCTGTTGCCTTATTGCTCACTAAAATTTGTTGAGTATGGGACACATAGTTAATCGCGGCGAGGGGAACCTCACTGCTAGATTCCAAGGGAATTGATTGGAAGTTACACTGTTGACCAGCGGTGCATTGGGCAACAATAACCAGGTTATCAGCTTTTCTCAACAGCAGAGCACCTTTCTGGGCTCCGGCATTCTCCATCATTACTTCGAGTAAAGTGGAGACAAAAGGAACTAGATGAATTTCCCCAGAGAGCACTTGGGAAGTTTTCATCACTGTTGCCAAATCCAAAATGGCTGAACCAGTGCTAGTGCTAGAAGTAACGGTTTCCGAGGCTAAGTGGGAGACACACTCCCCCGTCAGAGAACTTTTTTCCCTAATCATCATGGGGGTGAGGAATTGGGGATAGCATCGTTCTAACTGTTCAACTTTCGCTTTAGCTCCCCAGCGGGCGTAACCATAGTAAGCATCTGTAAAATAGACTTGGGCAATCTTGGGCTTACCCCATGCTAGGTAGAATTTAGCTGCTAGTTCGTTAGCCAAAGCTTCTTCTTGAGGGTATTCGTTGCTAGCAGCACCAGTAATAGCACGGTCATAATACTCCATTGCCTCAATCTGTTGACCCTTGATGCGATACCACTCTGCCTCCACTAAATCAAATTTATGCAAAAAATTCATTGGTGCATACTTGGCCCATTGCTGCATTTTTTGCTGATTAGCGGCTATCTTACTCACAATTGATTCTGGTTCTAGTTCTGAAGTTTCAGCATACAGCGCCAACCTAGCCAGGGAATCATAAAAATAGAGGAGGGGAATGAGGAGAGAACCAGAAACTCCATCTAGGTACTGATAAGCAGCCTCAGCATTGTTAACTGCTTCCTGATAATCCCCAAACAAATAACACAGGGTCAGTTTATTCCAATATAAGTAGTAAAGTCCGGTGCGATCGCCTGCTGATTGATGCAGGGGTAGCTTAATTTCTTCATTATAGCTGTCTCCGATTAGCAAGCAGGGATTATCGGTAGATGTTTTACTGGGGGAAGCATCCGCAACCTTCTCATTTTGCCACTCCCTCAACTCCCTGTCCCCGCGTCCGGTGCGTCCCGCGTCCGGTGCGTCCCGCGTCCCCGCGTCTCCCCCAACCTTACCTTGCAAGTTCAATACAGCTTGCAGAAAAAGTTGATTCCAATTCAAAGCTGTTGCTTGCTTGAGTTGTTTCATGAGGACACCGTAAGCTGCCATTTCCTGTGCTAGCTCTCCTAAGTCCTTACCGATAAGATAGGAATGGTAGGAGTAAGCAAAAGTAGCCAAAACCGCAAATTCTAAATCTCCAGTTTCTAATCCACTTTGATAAGCCTTCAATAAAGGTTGTAAAGTTGCTTGAACTGATTGCTGCCAATGGGTAACAAAAGTATTAACCATGACTAAGGTTCTGCACCTGATCTCTTTGGCATTAGGTTTATCCAGGAGACGGATTGCCAGTTGGCCAAATTGATGGCCTGCTTCCATATCTTCTACTATCGTACATAAAATTAACCCGTAATTACTATAAGCAAAAGCAGAAGTAGCATGATTGCCATATTCGAGAGATAATTGGACCTGCTGCAAAACAATCAGTGGGTACAATACTGGAGCTGCTACATAGACAGCAGAACTTAAAATTGGTAGGAGCCTCATAGCTGCCAATTTATCGGGATCGGTCATGGGCGGCAATCGGAGCAACTCCTCAACTAAACTTTGGCTTAGTAAGGCTTCAAGGGAGGAGGAGACAGAAAAGAAGGGTCCTTCCTCTTGCTTCCTTATCGAGTCAAAATCCCCATCACTACCAGTGAGAATTTTCTGCATTCTACTCTGGACTTTTTGCCTGCTGTGAATTTGAGTTAATGCCGTTTGTAGCGCCTGCAATTCCCTTTCAATATCTGTTTGAGTAGGCTCTTGGGGAAAAGTTACCCCCAACAATTGCAGCACCGTTAATCCAGTGTTGATAGCTTCGAGTTGTTGTTGCTGGGCAATATTAGCTTGTAGCTTAACTTCATAAACTTTTACCTTGTCCAACAATGTCTTAGCTTGGGTGAGCACAGTAGCAGCCAACTGCTCCATCTGCTCAAACTTGCTGCTGAGATAGGCTGCTTCTACTGCTTGCTCGTGCAAAGCTAAGGTAAGTTCATAGGAGTTTAACCAACTATCTGCTGGGAGTAAGGCAATTCCTGTAGTTAAATAGCCAAAAGCAGCAGCAAAAGCAGTTGCCATCTTGGCTTTACGTCCAGCTAGCAGATTCAACTGAGCTAGTTCCTGCCGCTGTGCTTGATCGGTGATTAACTCTACCCCAATATTCAACTGGTTAACAATCTCAAAAATTTTCTCTTCGAGTTGTGGTTGGGGAGTCTCCTTTAAGAGGAGTTGTCCAATTTTCAGGTGAGTTGAGAGTTTTTGGTCTGGTCTAATGAGAAAATAGGCCGCCTGTTGTACTCTGTCGTGCAGAAACTTGTAATCGGGGCATGGGGAATTGGGAATTGGGAATTGGGAATTGGGAATTGGGAATTGGGAATTGGGAATTGGGAATTGGGAATTGGGAGTTTTGCTGGATTCTTCTTCTGCTTCCTCCTGGTAAAATTTGTAGATATCACTGATCGGAATAATTAATTCTGCTTGTAGTGCTGCCCACAGTTGTGTTGCAGTTTCAACTTGAGAGTTTTCCTTGACAATTGACAAGGTACTGAGATCAAATTGGTTGCCGATACAAGCCGCTAATTGCAAAACTTCTTGGGTAGATTCTGGCAACTTTTGCAACTGAGCTGCCATAAATTTTACCACATCTTCACTAATAGCAAGTGCTTTTATCTTAGTCAGGTCACATTCCCAGTAGCCATAGCTACGCTCAAACCAAATGAGTCCTTCTTGGTACAAGGATTTGAGGAATTGATTGCTAAAAAATGGGTTGCCTTCTGTTTTCTGAGCAACTAATTTGGTCAGGGGAAGTGCCCTTTGAGGGGAGCAAGAAAGAGTATCAGCAATCCAGCAATTGAGGGCAGATTGCTCTAAAGGTCTGAGAGTAATTTGACTAATTTTAGCCAAACCATCTTGCCTGTCCTCCATTGTTTGGCGAATTTGTGCCAAACTCAGCATTAATGGGTGAACTCGACTGACTTCGTTATCTCGATAGGCTCCAATCAACAGCAATGAGCCGGAAGTTTTCCTCATTAGTAATTGCAGCAACTCTAAAGAAGCTGAGTCGGCCCACTGCAAGTCGTCCAGAAAAATGACTAGGGGATGCTCCGAGGTAGGAAACACCTGAATAAACTTACTAAATAAAAGATTAAAGCGATTTTGGGCTGCTGTAGTTGAGAGTTCCGTTACTGGAGGCTGTTGGCCAATCAGCCTTTCTAATTCTGGGATAACATCAATAATCACTTGTCCATTCTCTCCCAAAGCAGACAAGATTTTACTTCTCCACTGTTCCACTTGGGCTACAGTTTCACTCAACAGTTGCCCAATCAAATCTCGGAATGCTTGCAACCAAGCCCACAAAGGAATATTGCGCCTGAACTGTTCAAATTTACCTTTAATAAAGTAACCTCTTTGTTCCACAATTGGTTTATGGACTTCATTGACTAAGGCAGTTTTACCAATACCAGAAAAGCCAGCTACCAACATCATTTCAGTTGGTTGTTGGTTGTTGGTTGTTGGTTGTTTGTTTCCTGTGATTCGCTCAAAGGCAGCTAACAGAATTGCTACTTCTGCTTCTCTGCCATAGAGTTTTTCTGGAATGACAAAGCGCTCAGAAATATCCCGAACTCCTATCTCAAAAGGAGTAATAGTTCCAGTTGTCTCCCATTCCCTCAAGCAAGCTTCTAAGTCATACTTCAATCCTAAAGCAGTTTGATAACGCTCTTCAGCAGTTTTCGCCATCAGCTTCAAGGTAATCTCAGACAGCACTTGGGGAATTTCTGGATTGAGTTGGGTTGGAGGAGTAGGTTTCCTAGCCAGATGAGAGTGAACTAACTCCATCGCATCTTTAGATGAAAAAGGGAGTTGTCCTGTTAACATTTGGTAAAAAGTTACCCCCAAAGAATAGAAGTCACTGCGGTAGTCAATACCCCGATTCATGCGTCCAGTTTGTTCAGGAGACAGATAAGCCAGGGTTCCTTCCAAGACATTAGGGTTTTGCAGAAACTGCTTTTCTCTAGGTAAGAGGGAGGCAATACTAAAGTCAATCAGTTTGACTTGTTTAGTTTGGGGATTAATCAGAATATTATGAGGCTTAATATCTTTATGAATAATACGGTGTTGAGAAAGCTGTTCCAGGATTTGGGTAATTTGGATCGCAATCTGGATAAATTCTCTGAAGAAGTTGTTGGTTGTTGGTTGTTGGTTGTTTGTTATTTGTTGTTGGTTGTTGGTTGTTGGTTGTTTGTTGTTGGTTGTTTGTTGTTGGTTGTTTGTTGTTTGTTGTTTGGGAATATCTTTCTTGTCTCCGCGTCTTCGTGTCCCCGCGTCTTCGTGTCCCCGCGTCCCCGCGTCCCCGCGTCCCCACGTCCCCCCATCTCCCCATCTCCCCATCCCCCCATCCCCCCATCCCCCCATAGAACTCCTAACGTAGTCAAGCAAAGAAACTCCACCAAAGTCTTCCATCACCAAGGCAAAGCCATTGCCGTAGTTGACAAAGGCTTGGGGTTGGACAATTCCAGGTAGGTTGAGGTTTTTGGTAATCGTATACTGATTGCGGAAGCGTACTAATTCTGAGAGGGTGGGATACTCATTCTTGAGCACTTTGATAATGACAAACTGTTGAGTTGTTTGACACAACCCCTGATAAATCAGGGTTTTCGAGCCTTCGTAGAGCAGCTGAAGAATGTGATAGTCAGGAATTGTTAAGCTGTTGTGCATTGAACTTTATTTTGGTAAAGTTATATGAAGAAAATGGGTTCCCTTTTCAAGGTCAATATAGCTTTTGGAGAATAAAATGTGAATATATAAAGTCTTTTATTATTATAATTTAAAAAAACCATCTCTTTTCCCTGTGGCCAAGATAAAAGGGAGCATCCCATTTTGGCGACTTGTCTCATTGAATAGGGCTGAAACCCTTGCCATGTCCTTCTTTTGCTAATGTTTTTTTACAAAATGGGATGCTCCCAGATAAAAGGCATTTTAAATGCCTTTTATCTGGGCTGACTTATTCAGCAGACCCTAATTAACTCATTACTCATTACTCATTACTCATTACTCATTACTCATTACTCATTACTGATCAAAATGACAAACCTCTTCTGATTCAATCGGGCAAGTTTCATCGATGAGTTCGTTTCCTTTAAGGTGAATTGTTTCTAGTTTGGTCAGGGATTTCAGGGGACTGATATCTGTTATTTCATTATTGCCGAGGTGGATTGTTTCCAGTTTAATCAGGGGCTCCAGGGGACTGATATCTGCTATTTCATTATCGCTGAGGTAGATTGTTTCCAGTTTAGTCAGGGATTTAAGGGGACTGATATTTGCTATTTGATTATTACTAAGGACTAAGGTAGTCAGCTTAGTTAGGGATTCCAGGGGACTAATGTCCAATATTTGGTTAGCAGCAAGGTCAAGTCCTGTGAGGTTCGTTAGGGATTTGAGGGGACTGAGGTAGGATATGTCATTATCCCTCAAGTAGAGAGTAGTAAGCTTGGTTAGGGATTGGAGAGGACTGATATCTGATATTTCATTGGCACTGAGGTAAAGAGTAGTAAGATTGGTTAGGGATGAAAGGGGTCTGAGGTCAGATATTTCAGTGTCACCGAGGTCGAGTTCAGTCAGACTAGCCAGATTCTCATTAGCATTACGACATTCCTTAGTCCCAGCGATAAACAACAGTACATCCACTGTCTTTTGAGTTTCCTCAGAAAGCTCTTTCTTCTGGTCACACCAATCGACAAAGCTACTGAAATTGCCGATTCCCTGAGGTTGTGAAGCGGTCTTTTGCAAGCTACATCCCCCTAAGAGCAAGTTTAATCCTAGACCTACTGAGATAATCGTATAAGTGAAGATTTTCATTTTTCTTCTTCTGAAATAATTTTTTCACTCCCTAATTCTTAATACTTCACTTCTTTTCCCCAATCCCGAAAAAAAGATACTTATTCTAGGAAGATATCAGTGTTTTGGTAGGAACTGTCTAACTTTAACTAGCAACTCTTGAGGCTTGAAAGGCTTGACAATGTAAGCATCAGCACCTTGCTTGATACCCCAATAGCGATCGAACTCTTCTTTTTTCGCTGAACACATTACTACTGCTAGGTTCTGGGTTTTGGTGTCAGATTTAATCCGACGACAAACTTCATAACCGTTCATCTTGGGCAAGACAATGTCAAGAAGTACAAGGTCAAGATGTTGCTCTTTGACTTGTTCAAGTGCTTCGATGCCATTATCAGCAACAATTACACTTATCCCATTCCTTCTCAGGAGTTCTGCAATCATCCTTTGCTGTGTCGGACTATCTTCTACCACTAGAACTGTGGGCATAACTACCTACCTGGCTTTGTGCAAATGTTGCTTGGAGACCTTAATGTACATTAGTTGCCATAGCTATTCGCTTATTGCAACATATTTAAGTATGCTCTGAGTCTGAGTTCCTAGCTCAGATTTATTTGTTTATCTCACTAGAGAATGAGTTAAGTAGTTCAGGAATTCAGGAGTTCAGGAGTTCAGGAGTTCAGAAGTACTAATAAGGGAAAACGCTGTACGCTTTGATTAACACCCAACACCTAACACCTAACACTAAGGTCTTCTGGGACGTCCCAGAGTGGTAATATAGAGAACAGCTTCCTCAGGGGGGATGCCCAAAACTTCATTTACTTGGTCATCAAAGAAGCCACCAATACCACTCACCCCCAAGCCAAGGTGGATTGCTGCTAAATTCATCCTTTGCCCCAGATGGCCAGCATCCAGGTGGAGGTAACGGTAGGCGCGATCTCCTTCTTGGGCAATCGCTTTGCCTAAATCAGCAGTATGGAATACCACTGCTGCTGCATCTCTACCCAACTCTTGACCTAAACACAAGTAGTGTAATTCCTGCCGGAAGTTTTTAAAGCGAATCTGCCGCAATTCTTGGGCTTGGGGTGCGTAATAGTAGCAGCCTTCCTCTAAATCGTCTACCCCAGACACAGCGATAAAGGTTTCGATTAAACTCAAATCAAAGTAATCTGGTGAGCTATCTAAACCCTGATTCAGGTAATGCTGGGGTTGGTAAGAAAAATCGAATATTGCTTTTAGTTCTGCCAAAGTCAGATTTGCTCCATTATAAGCACGGGTAGAGCGTCGTTTGACCATTGTCTTTTTCAGTCCTGCTAGCGGCTGCCTTTTTGGGGGGTTTCCTCTCCAATCAACAGGATTGGTAGCAGTTGAAATTTTCTCACAAAAAGGAAAGTTATATTTATCTTCTAGCTGTTCTTCTCTCAACTCACTGTTGGAGTTATCCTGTTCAACTTGGCCTACCCCGCTTTCGGGTATTTGGCTGGCCTGATGCAAGTAACTCAGTAACTCCCCATCCGCCAGTTGGGGATAGTCTATTTGAGTAGCGGAAGGTAAGATGGTAGGATAAGGGGATAAATGCTGTGGTTCATCAAGTTGATCTGCTAGGGGAATCACCGCGATCGCTCCTTCGAGTTCTGAGTCAAGAAAAAGTAAATCATTGATCTTGAGATCAGCAAAGCCACCGATTAAGTGAGGCCGGTAACCAGTTAAGGCACCAGCCAGCTCAATATTCCCCAGTAAATGACCAGTATCCAGAAAAATCCGTCGGTAGGCTCGGTCTTCATAGCGCCATGCTGAACGCCAAAAAACTGCTGTGGTGATGATCGCTAATTGGGTTTTTTCTAAGACAGGATGCCAGAAGCAGGCTTCCTGTAATGCTGACCAAACTTCATTATCCCAAAAATGTATTAAAGAATGGGTACGACATTGATAGTTATAAAGTCCTGTTGATAATAAGGGAGTGCCACGGGAAATTAAATACACCTCAGCTGGGTATAGTCCACCGGCAGAGGGAGCCGTCCTCAAATATAATGGTGACCCCATCATGGTCGGCAACATCACTGTTACGCCATAGCTTAAAAATAGCAGCTGGGACAGCCTTTGCCAGGTTTTACCTGTTTCATCCCCAGCCTGGAAGTCTTCCTGCAAGTAGGGTTTGAGATCGAAGTTGGCTCCCACTTTGTATTCCTTAAAAGGTACAGGCTGATTTCCCCAGTCCAGTATCTTCCCTTTGGTCGCGATCGTCTCTGGGGCGTATTTGGTGCGTTCGTGGTAATGCTGAGCTATTGATAATTGCACTTCTGACATAGTAGTTTCCATTCTTTAAGGAGAAGCCGAATTTCCCCCCTTACTTAAGATACCACTGCCGAAATATTTCGTAATATACCAAACTGCTCCAGAGCCCCCTAAGGGACTTCCAAATAAAAAAATATCCCATAGCTGGGGGAGCTGGGGGAGGGGTCAATACTGCTCGGATAAGCTTATATCAAGTTTGGTTGAATACTTACACTTTGGTGGTAATGAGGCTCCGAGGCAGGAGGCTCCGAGGATCCGAGGGAAGAAAGAAGGTTGCAAGGTATTCGGGAATTATAAGTAATTATCCGGACTTGAT
>JAAHGR010001039.1 GCA_010672425.1 Symploca sp. SIO2E6 | reverse complement strand
AGACTGGGGAAACATCCCCCGGTGGCACAAATAATAGTAGTGGGAGCATCTTGCTCCCTGAAAGTACATCCCTCCCTGAAACTACCACAAGGGAGCAACTCTCCTAGTATCCCCTTGTCTCCCCATCTCCCCCAACAATTCAAGCCAAGGCAGATAATTCTTTTCGTAAGGCAGAAGGCAGGAACTCCGAGGCAGGAGGGAATAATCTTGCTGTCAGAGCCGGTAAGCAAAAAGAGAGTGCGGAAACATCCCCAAGTAGCATAAATACTAGTAGTGGGAGCATCTTGCTCCCTGAAACTACCTTGCTCCCTGAAACTACCTTGCTCCCTGAAACTACCTTGCTCCCTGAAACTACCTTGCTCCCTGAAACTACCTTGCTCCCTGAAACTACCTTGCTCCCAGGAAATACCTCGCTCCCAGGAAATACCTCGCTCCCTGAAAGTACCACAAGGGAGCAACTCTCCAGAAATCCTGTTGTTTCCCCATCTCCCCATCCCCCCATCTCCCCATCTCCCCTTCCTGTTGTCCAAGTACGCACTGTGGTAGAGAATAGAACCCAGCCTTTAATTTTTTCTCCTGTGGCGGCTAAACCATCCCAGCAACTCACTTCTTCTCAATCTCCTACGGCAGCAGCTAACTATGAGAGAATGTTGCCACCTAAAAAGCCATCGACTTCAACGAATTCTGAGCCTCCCAGTATTAATCAAATTAGCCAAACTGTGGTATCTGAAGCTAAACCGCCACCCCAGATAGATGTCAAGGCTCTTACAGATAAAGTAGAGCAGAAGTTAATGCGACGGTTAGTAATCGAAAGTGAACGAAGAGGCAAGAAACGATGGGGCTAGAAAAATTAAAAATCAAGGCAGAGAAGAGTCAGAATGGGGATTTTGCTGAGACAATTAAAGTCTTGTTTAACCCCAATCAAGTGCAAATTGTCAAGAGGGGTTGGACAATGGATAGCAATCAGATTCTGATTGCTGCTTATGAACCGGCAACTTTAACCTTAGATTTATTCTTTGATACCACTCTGAGTGGATTTCCGCGAGAAAATGTCCAGAAGTATACTAAAAAAGTTTTTAGTCTTACTCAACCCAGAATTGGTAAAGAAAAGAAAAGACCCCCTCGATGTAAACTGATTTGGGGCAAAATTTCTGGTCAAGATAGTGTGCTTTTGCCCGATGGTTTCTTAGAAAGTGTGACTAAGACTCTCACCCAGTTTCTCGAAGATGGGACTCCCGTGCGTGCTACTCTCAGCTGTACCTTTAGGGAGTGGACAGACCCCGAAAAGCAGCAAAAAATTGCCAATCCCATTGATGATCCGGTGCGGATTGTGCGCCGGGGAGAAACTCTGAGTAGTATTGCCACAGAAGAATATGGTGACCCAAGTCTTTGGCGAGTAATTGCTCAAGAAAATCGGCTAGAAAATCCCCGAATACTCAATCCAGGATTAGTCCTGACTATTCCACCGCTTTGAGAATTGAGAATTGGGAATTGGGAATTGGGAATTGGGAATTGGGAATTGGGAATTGAAAAGGGGGAATTGGGAATTGGGAATTGGGAATTGGGAATTGGGAATTGGGAATTGAAAAGGGGGAAAATTAATTACTCATTACTCATTACTCATTACTCATTACTTATTACTTATTACTTATTACTTAAAAATCAATGCCTAACCAGAGTGGGGCCCAAACCCTGTCACCCAATGTTCATATTCTCGTACAAGGGAAACGTCTTTCTGCGACTGAGAAGGCAAGTTTACTGTCGGTAACCGTATCAGAAGACCTGGAAGTTCCCAGTATGTTTGAGTTGGAATTAGTTAGTTGGGATTTAGCTAAAGAAGAATTTACCTGGGTTGATGATAAGTTATTTGAGGTGGGAAACGAAGTCGAAATTCAGATGGGATATGACAAAGACGTGAAAACAGTTATCGTGGGTGAGATTACTGGTTTAGAGCCAGAGTTTACTCAAGATGCTAATCCGATTTTAATCGTCAGAGGTCACGATTTGCGTCACCGTCTGTTACGGGGTTCTCAAACTAAATCCTTTGTCAACATGAAGGATAGTGATATTGCTAGTCAAATTGCTCGAGCCAAGGGCCTAAAGCCAAAAGTCAAGGACAGCAAAGTAAAACAAGAATACGTTTTACAGCACAATCAAACTGACTGGGAATTTCTCCAAGTTCGCGCTGAGCGTATTGGTTATGAGGTAGTGGTGGAGGACAAGAACTTCA
>JAAHGR010001038.1 GCA_010672425.1 Symploca sp. SIO2E6 | reverse complement strand
GCGGGTGTTCCCCCACGATGGTGCAAGGTTTTTGGGCTAAAAGATACAAAAACCTTGCACAATTTTAGCCATAAAATGCTTGGAACCTTTGTCTGGCATAGCTTACACACTTATGCAGCAAGCCCTAAGTATACCGCTCCAAATGCTTTGCCCAGCCCCACTGGTAAACCTGATTTTCCTGTGTCCTGTTCTCTACACCTAATACCAAATCCGGTATCGATATACCCGCTATATCTCACCCTGTAGAGACGTTGCATGCAACGTCTCTACAGGGTTGTCGCGGTTTACCAAAGCGGCTCCATTGTAACCGGATCTGGTATAATATCATGTTCGGTAGATTACTTACACTTTGGTGGCAATAAGGCTCCGAGGCAGGAGGGAAGAAAGAAGGTTGCAAGGTATTCGGGAATTATAAGTGTTTATCCTTTCCTTGATATAACACCTAATCAGGGCAAGCTATTGGGATCGACACCTAATTGTAGAAGGCGATCGCGTAACTGTTGGATCGTAGCTTCTGCATTATCTGCCCTTTGTCGTTCTTGTTCTTTGGCTATTTGTTCTTGTTCTTTGGCTATTTGTTCTTGTTCTTTGGCTATTCGTTCTTGTTCTTTAGCTTGACGTTCGCGATCGCGAGCATCCTCGGCTACAATAACACGTTGTCGTTCTTGCTCAGTTCTCTCCTCTGGTGTGGGAATCCAATTGCCCATGCTATCGTAAAAGCGCAACCACTTTCCTTCTACTTCCTCATAATTCCCCTCCCATATACCCAAACCTAATCCTAATTCTTCTAACCACAGTCTTTCTTGGGATAGTTCTAATTCTTCGTATTTCCCCGATTGCCACACAAAAGCGCGAAAATTCTTGTTGTAGCGATCGTAAATAACGTAATAAGGTACTTGTAGAATCTTTTCGTAAACTTCCCATTTCGTTGGTGGTTCTTTCTTTTTGCGCTCTGTCAATCCTAAATCTTCGTCCTCTGTTCCAGGAGACAACAACTCTACTACCAAAAATGGAGCTACTTTTTCCTGCCACATTACATAGCTCAAGCGCAATTCTTCCTGATTTCTACTCCGCTGAGCGCCCAAGGCTAAGAACCAATCTGGTCGTTTGTACCACAGGGTATGCTCCGCATCATAGTACAGATTGAGATCTTTGGCAATAAAATAATCCTTCTGAGAGTAATTAGGAGATTGACAGGTCTTTTTCAATAAATCCGGTTGCCAATCATGAAATTCGTCCACTAAACCTGGTTCCTCCGGATCTTCGCTAGGTAAATCATACATGGTTGGCAAGGATTTTTGCCTGGATTGGGACGGTTGAAGTTGAACCATGATTAGGTGCTAGGTGGTAGGTATAGAACAAGTGTACCCTAAATAGGTGGCCGCGATCGCTCTGTTGCTTTTGCCATTATTCTATGCTATTATTTATTTGAAAATGGAGAAGGTGTGCGCCTATATATAAAAGAGGGAAAATTAAACATTATCACAGAGTATAGTAGAAACGAAAGATGAGATGGCAACTCTTACAGCTCTCAAACGCCAAGACCTAGAGAAACTCCAAGCAGAACATCCTGACTATCGCATGGAGTTAGCAGACGGGAATATTACAATTATGGCTCCATCAGGGTATCAATCAGATGAGGTAGCAATTACAGTAGCAGCTAACTTATGGAATTGGGTAAAACCGAGAAACTTAGGACGGGTAGCCGGAGCCGGAGCCGGTTTTGAGCTACCGAATTCTGATGTGAGAGCACCAGATGTCTCTTTCGTACAAGCCGAAAGAATGAAGGTTAGTCCACTTTCTTTTGCTGAACTAGCCCCAGATTTGATGGTTGAGGTTAAGTCTCCCAGTGATACTCTCAAATCCCTGAGGGACAAAATTCAAAGCTTTTTGTCTCAAGGAACCAAAGTTGGTATTCTGATTAATCCAGAGCGACACAGAATTGAGATTTATCGTCTTGGAGAAGAAGTGGTTATTTTGGGTGATGGTGATATTCTGGCTATTCCTGATTTATTACCAGGGTTTGAGATAGCAGTAGTTGATTTATGGTCAGTGGAGTTTTGAGCACTTGCCTCGCGATCGCTTTATTGCTTTTGCTGTTATTTGCTGCTATTCTATATAATAGAAAAGGTGTGCGCTTATATATAAAATGTCTCTCACTGTAGTCACCAATCCAGTCCCTTTAACCATCGATGTTGATGGGGTTGCTCGTGTTTGCAAAACTCGTGTC
>JAAHGR010001037.1 GCA_010672425.1 Symploca sp. SIO2E6 | reverse complement strand
TCAACCAAATTCGGTAGTAGCATTGCTGCTATTGCTGATTGTTAGGAACTTTTCCTCTACCGCTTCAGTTAAGGCATTGGCAATCCATCTGTCAGCTCCAGCGATCGCAATATCAGACTTGTTATATCCGAAAGGTACAGACTTTAAGAAAGCTAGATCATAGAGAGCTGGTGGTACAAGTCCACCTCTTAACTCATTTCGCCCCTCAGCGATAAGTAACTCCCCTTTGATTTTGCCATCATCTTTGTGCTCAAGCACCCACTGGCGTAGCTCCTCAAGTGTTTGTGGCTTAGCCATTATTGCTCCAACTTTCGCATATATACGAAGTATTGTATAATTTAACCAGTCAATAGCGCAAAACGATCGCGCCCTTGTCACCAGCCGCGATCGCCCGTGTCGAAACACTGACCCCTATTAAGCTAGGAGCTATTTTTATCATGAATCCAATTGAACTTTTAGGCAAGTATCAGTGGTCTTACAAAACCTTGTCTAATGTATTTGGCGTTTCAGAACTAGAAGCAAGGCGTTGGGGTTTCCGAAAGGAGGCCAAAACCAGAAGGAACCCATCAGCTACAGCTCAAATATTAGCGGTGGTAATCAGTAAACATCCAGAAGTAATTAGCACTATACAAGCTTTTAGTCAAGATTTTTGAGTCCAAAAGTTACAGCCAAAGTCTCTAGCCTATCTGATCCTGACTTCTTACTATTGATTCAGTAAGACAAAGGAAAATGCGATGGGAAGTCAGAAGGAAAATGTAGTAATTAAATTACCTCAACCACCAAGACAATACATCGATCTGGGTTTATTGAAGCAAGTTAGCAACAACAACTCCTTAAGAGAGGTGGCGATGGTGGTTGGGGTTACCACTAAAACCCTTTTGAAGTACAGGACTTTGGCCTACAAATATATCCCAGCCTACCAAGATTCTTGTGCCAAAAGGTTTCCTGAATTTTTCCAAAGAAAACAGGTAGAAGCATTAAGGATCAAAGAAGGACTGGCAACTAAACCAATTTATCCAGATCCCCCACCATTTACCCAGATAGAGGTGGATATCCTCAAGGAGATTGGACAATTGTACCGCTCAACAATTCAGGGAAGAAGGATAAACGATCAACAAGTTATTCAGATTTTGGAAGCCAATCAACAACAAGCAGCAGGTTAAGGCAGGAGGCAGTAGGCAGGAGGCAGGAGGAGGCAGGAGGCAGGAGGCAGGAGGCAGGAGGCAGGAGGCAGGAGGCAGGAGGCAGGAGGCAGGAGGCAGGAGGAGGCAGGAGGGAAGAAGGTTCCGAGGTAGGAGGTAGGAGGGAAGAGGATTTGACAAAAGTTTCGACCCTCATTACTCATTACTCATTACTCATTACTCATTACTCATTACTCAAAAAAGTTACGCAGCAACATAGGTAAGAAATGACAATGAAGGTATCAGAATTAGCGTCAAAAATGGGTTTAAAAGTCAAGGATGCCATTGAGGTTCTCAAGACATCGGGTGTTTCTGTTAAGAATGGCAGTTCAGAAATCCCTGACTCCCTAGGTAACTCATTGCTGGCTACCCATCAGCAAATTACAGACGCCGTAGGGTTACCGCCACAACTGCCTAGTGCTAAGGAAGTGCAATCAGGCAAGGCAGAGTTACCTGAACCAGAAGAAGTAGGGCATCTGGCGATCGCAGATGCTCAAACTATTGCTGAATCTAATGATGCAAGTATAACTGTTATCTATACGATGATGGATCGTATTCAGCAACGTTATGACGAATTATTGGTTAAGCAAGGCATTCAAAAAGCACAGCGGGATGAAGCTTTGGTCAACCAAGGACGTGCCGTTTACCATTTGGCTGTGCAGCAAGATCGCTTGACTAAATTAGAGCAAGCTAATCAAGAACTGGATGCTCAATCTGTTAATTCAGTCCTGGGTTCAATGGGTATTGATATTACCAGTCTAACTGAACGTGCCCAATCAGCTGTTGACAATTATACTGCCAACGAACAACAACGGGTTGATAGTGCCAAGCACTTTATCCAAACCGGTAAACTTCTTACTGATGACGATGGTAACGAGGTAAAGCCAGATTTTTTTACTCTCACCATGCATCAACTCCAGATCCCGGCTTAATTATTGCCTTATTACAAGCGATTGAGATTATGGCGCGTGACCAATTATCGGCCACGTCTACTATCCAGCAACCAAAAAGTGAAACCATGATTCAGCAAATTCTCAACAAGCTGGGATTCCCAGGA
>JAAHGR010001036.1 GCA_010672425.1 Symploca sp. SIO2E6 | reverse complement strand
CTGGGTCTATATGCTTAAATTGTCGCCCAAATGCTTCGCCCCTACAATCCCTCACAGGTTTTTCTTCGGTGAGTTTTGGGAGTTGTTGAGCTACCATCTAATCCTAATGACTAAGATTCCTCTGAGTCTTCATTGGAGTTTTGAGTTAGGCTTACTATGTCCTTACCTTCAAGATTCGCTCCGTAAAGAGTCGCCTGTTCAGGATACGCCCTCTCAAGAATAGCTCCTTCAAGAATAGCTCCTTCAAGATTAGCCTCGTAACGAATCGCCTCGTAAAGAATAACTCCTTCAAGATTAGCCCCTTTAAGATTAGCCTTTTCAAGATTCGCCCTTTCAAGATTAGCTTCTTTAAGATTAGCCTTTTCAAGAATTGCCCTTTTAAGATTAACCCCTTGAAGATTAGCCCTTTTAAGATTAACCCCTTGAAGATTAGCCCTTGCAAGATTCGCTCCTTGAAGATTAGCCCTTGCAAGATTCGCCCCTTTAAGATTAGCCTTTTCAAGATACGCTCCTTCAAGATTAGCCCTTGCAAGATTCGCCTCTTCAAGATTCGCCCCTTGAAGGTTGCTCTCAACTAAACTTGCTTTGTAAAAATCCCTGATATCCAACATACAGCCCTGCAAATCGAGAAAGCTAAGACAGTCAAAGGCAAGTAAATTCTCTTCTCCTATCCTCTGTCCTTGCAGCCTCGATATCCACGTACCAAAAGCATCAGGAGAAGGCCATTGAATCTCTGAAATTTCCTTCGTCACTCTCGCACAAGCATTCAAAACAGCCAACAAAGCCTCTTCCGCATTCCGTGCTTGTTGCATTTCTTCATTAAAATTAGGTCTAGGTGTCAAACGTTCCATCGGCATACCATGATTTAGCATAAACTCAATCAAGCCGCACAATGTCTTTTGCCAGTCACCAACATCCGAAGGATTCTGCAAACCGATTTCATCGCAGATAAAGCGAAACAAATATTCATCCATAGCTGAGGCACCGCAGAGATTTGCCCAAGTTACTAGCGCTTCACTCTCATCACAACCTTTACGAAAGTTATTCTTGCGCTCCTCTAACTCTTCATGGATGAGCTTAACACCTAACACCAGACGTTTGGCTGTCAGATACTCACCAAAGCTCTTGTGAGTAAACTCAAAGGTTTTCTCACTGGCTCTGACATCGCCACTTTCCCGAAAGTAAAAAGCAGTTAGCAGACGAGTAACGCTAGCTTTTGAGTCTTCATTGAAACTTGCTTGAAAGCGATTCAAAATAACTCTGACACCACTATTGTCACAGTGGCTCTCAATTTCTCCCACAGTGGTTGTCCTACCATCCCCATGCCAGCAAGCTAGGGCAATTTCCTCCAGAATACCGACAAACTCGTCTTTCTTAATGCCCTCCGTCATACGATGATATCTGTTATTTTCATACCCTCGCTCGTAAACTGCCTCTAGCAAATCCTCATAGATTTGATTCAGGTTAGTATCTGCCGAAAATTCCAACTTATCCCGCTCAATACTGAGAGCTACCAAATAATTCAGCAACGGTTGAGCCGTAATCTCTAAGAGATTCTCCCTATCTAATTCCGCTGGTAGACCACTGTAATTTTTACCTTTAGCTTTACCATACAACTGCCACCAAAGCTGCCGTTGATCCTGCTCTAGCAATTTTTGCTTGTCAACGTAGCCTCTTCTCTCCTCTTCTGTCACAAAATAGGGCAGAAGATACAGCAGTTGTTGTGGTTGGCGAAACTTGCTACGGTTAGCTTGCACTACCACTTCTCGCCCACTGATTAAAACTTGTAAGCGAGTCTGATGCTGATTGAATTGATTAACTTTAAGCCTGACTTCTTCGATAAACTCCCTAGCGGCTTCCGCTGCAACCTTTCCCTGCATCGATAGCTCATCCAAGCCATCAAAAATTACGAGTAATCGTAACTCACCATCACTTCTATCCAGAGGATTATGGGGTAAGAAACCTTCAAATTGGACAAACTCTCCCACTGCTTTCACCAAGTCATCCGAGAGTTTAAACAGGTGCAGAGGAATAAACAAAACTGGAATTTCACCTTTTGCTGCCTGCTGCGCGGCGAAGATTTTGCCAAAAGAAGATTTACCACTCCCTGGTCCTCCACTAATCAAACGAATAGTATCATCATTCTTAGCTTCCTGTAACCAAGTTTCCAGTTCCTTGTTTAAATCAACAACAACTCGCTTATCTCTGTTATCTTCATAGTAAGCTCTTAAGGGCACA
>JAAHGR010001035.1 GCA_010672425.1 Symploca sp. SIO2E6 | reverse complement strand
ATATCGGTTTCTTTGTTTAAGCAAGGAATTTTGCCCACCCTACATGGAGCATGCGATCGCTATTTCCTTGGGAGCATCCCATTTTGGAAAAAACATTAGCATAAAAACGACATGGCAAGGGTTTCAGCCCTATTAAATGAGACAACTCGCCAAAATGGGATGCTCCCATTTCCTTCCTCCTGCAAAAAGCTGACAGCTGACAGCTGAGGTGCTAGTTTCTTAATAGTTATCGGATTTTTCGTAGTGCGAGCATCTTGCTCGCTATTCTAAAATAGCAATTGTGTGGAGGGTATCATACATAGCAATGCTCAAACGAATATATATCGATAACTTTCGCTGCCTAGTCAATTTTGAACTTAATGTTGACTCAATAAATCTGTTTATGGGAGCCAATGGTACAGGTAAATCGACGGTTTTTGAAGTTCTACAGAAACTACAGGCATTTATCAGTGGAGATCGCAAGGTAGAGGGAATTTTCCAATCTACAGATTGCACTCGATGGCAAACTTCACAAGTTCAGCGTTTCGAGGTAGAGATTCTCGGTAATGGAGGTTGCTACCAATATGAATTGGCTGTTGGTCACCATCAAGATCAATGTCGTGTTGAGTATGAACGTCTGTGGTTTGACAGCCAGCCTTTATTAAAATTTGAGTTAGGCGAGGTTCAACTTTATCGAGACAACCATTCAGCAGGCCCCCAATACTCGTTTGACTGGTCTCAGTCCATGATACCTTCCTTGATGCCAAGAAATGATAACAGGAAGTTAACCTGGTTTAGAGAACGAATGGCACGATTGATTATTGTGCAAATTATGCCTCACTTAATGGTTGACGAGAGTCACCAAGAAGAAAGGCGCTTATCCAGTAAGATAGAAAATTACGTTTCTTGGTATCGCCATCTCTCGGAAGACCAGGGTAAAGTCGCTGAATTAGGAAATATTTTCAAAGATATCCTGGATGGTTTTACCAGCTTTAAATTTGAGCGAGTAAGTGAGCAAAGTTGGGTACTAAAACTAAGATTTTCAACAGGCATCGACGGTAAGATCATTGAATATCGTCTGGGAGAACTGTCCGATGGGCAAAAAACCTTGGTTGCCTTGTACACAATGATTCATGGCAGCAAATCTGAAGACTATACTTTATGTATCGATGAACCGGAAAACTTTTTGGCATTGCCAGAAATTCAACCCTGGCTCATTCAGCTTTATGATCTTTGCCAGGAAGGTAAATTACAATCATTATTGATTTCTCACCATCCTGAGTTAATCAACTACCTGTTAGCGTCACCTATAGGTTATTGGTTTGAGCGTCAAAGCAATGCTCCTGTTAGAATAAAATCCATTAGCGCTGACATTGCTGGAAATTCTGGAATTACCGTTTCAGAACTCATGGCACGGGGATGGTTAAATGAGTCAGCGTAGAGTTCAAATTGTTATCCTCTGTGAAGATCGGCAGCAAGAAGTTTTTGCTCGTCATTTTCTCACGAAACGAGGTTTTAGAGGACTATTTAGACCTAAAATTTGTCCTCCCGGTAGCCAATCGGGAGAACAGTATGTACGCGCTCAGTATTTGCGAGAAGTAAAAGCATATCGCCAGAATAGACATCGCGTGTCGATTGGATTAGTTGTGTTAATTGATGCAGATAAGCTCACATTACCAGATAGACTCAATCAGTTAGCTGACATCCTTAGGAAAGATTCCCAGCCAAATCGTCAACCAGATGAAGCAATCGCTATCTTTGTCCCCAAGCGTAATATTGAGACTTGGATACACTACTTACAGGGAGAAACGGTTAACGAGATCCAAAAATATGCAAAATTTGAAAAAGATGAGGCTTCTTGTAAACCCGATGTTGAGAATCTAGCAGAACAATGTCGTTCACAGAACTTACCAGAAGATGCACCAGAATCACTTCAGGCAGCTTGTGGAGAATTACAACGGCTATTATCGCTTTTACAACAATAGATTTTTACCCAAAATCATTGAGCAACCAAGCGATCGCGTCATTTTTATGATATCGTTTTATCATGGGAGAATATGTGCGCCTATAAGTAGGGTCTGCTGAATAAGCAAGGTGCTGTGGTGGGCAAAAATATCTCTACATATCGGTTTCTTTGTTTAAGCTAGGAATTTTGCCCACCCTACATGGAAGATGCGATCGCTATTTCCTTCCTCCTGCAAAAAGCTGACAGCTGACAGCTGAGGTGCTAGTTTCTTAATAGTTATCGGATTTTTCGTAGTGC
>JAAHGR010001034.1 GCA_010672425.1 Symploca sp. SIO2E6 | reverse complement strand
AAAACTCGTGTAGTGATTGTTGGAGCAGGTTTTGGTGGCTTACAAGCCGCCCAATCTTTAGCCAAGACTGAGGTAGAAGTACTCTTAATTGACCGTCATAACTACCATACCTTTGTACCCTTACTTTATCAGGTAGCGACAGCAGAATTAAGTCCTGATCTTATCGCTATCCCCATCCGTAACCTGTTGCGGTACTCTCCTAATACAAAATTCCTACAAGCAGAAGTTACAGAGATTGACTTTGCACTACAGTTGCTACAAACTTCTGAGGGAGAAATCCCCTATGATTTCCTGATCTTAGCTAATGGTAGTCGCACCCAATTCTTTGGTATTCCTGGAGCTTTGGACTACGCTTTTCCCCTAAAAACTCTGGCTGATGCAGTGAATTTACGCCACCAGATTATCCAGTGCTTTGAGAAAGCAGAAAGGGAGTTAGATGATGCTAAACGACAGCAGTTATTAACCATTGCCATTGTCGGTGGTGGTGCTACAGGAGTTGAATTAGCAGGAGCATTAGTGGAATTAATCCGGGGTGCTTTGCAAAAAGATTACCCTCGACTGAAACCTCAAGAAGTTAAGCTGATTCTTCTCCAATCTGGAGAACGTTTATTAGCAGAATTTTCTCCGTCTTTGGGTAAGTATACTTATCGCAAACTACGCCAACTGGGAGTGCGAGTGATGCTCAACTCGAAAGTCTGCCAAGTCAGTGCTGATGGTGTAGGTTTGCAAGATGATCTCTGGTTAAATGCAGCAACAGTGATTTGGTCTGTAGGATTAGCAGGAGCACTTCCCACTAGTTCCCCGACACCAGCTCAAACTCGGAAGGGCAAAATTGAGGTTTTACCTAGTTTACAACTATCAGCATATCCGGAGGTATTTGTCATTGGAGACTTGGCTCAGGTTGAGCATAACCAGAAGCCACTAGCTGGTGTAGCACCAGAGGCTCTCCAACAGGGGGTTTTTGTTGCCAGGAATATTCAACGGCAACTTAGGGGAAAAGAACTCAAACCTTTTGGCTATTTCAATAAAGGCAGGTTAGCTATTATTGGCTGCTATTCCGGAGTCGGCAAAATTGGCTCTGTTAAACTAACAGGTTTCTTACCTTGGTTTATGTGGTTAGCGGTGCATCTAGTTTACTTACCTAATTGGCGTAATCGCTTGCTGATTCTTTTGAGTTGGCTACACGCTTACATTTTAGGTGATCGTTCAGTGCGTCTGATTCTATCTTCTTAGGTGGTAAGCTAAAACGCATTTAAAATGCGTTTTAGCAAGGGAACAGGGAACAGGGAACATGAGACTCGTATCTATCGTTTTTATTTGATTTTACCAATGCACAATTTAAATGAACAACAGCTTAGATGGTGGGTGGTGGGTCAATACTACTCGGATAAGGTTATCCCCCCATCCCCCCATCCTGACAAGAGTAGGTTTTTTACTTTCAGGTGGGGACAAGACAAGGTGGACAAGGTGGACAAGAAGACTCATGAGGAAAACCGTATAAATTATTGTTCAGTTCTTAAAAATCCCAGATGCAACATTCATCCCAGTTTTTCGTGAAACATCAACATATGTCTACTTTCCCTCCTTGTCCTCCTTGTCTCTTATTGACCGAAATATTAAAAACCTACCCTTGTGAGATCCCCCCATCTCCCCATCTCCCCACCTCCCCTTAACCGAGCAGTATTGGGTGGTGGGTGGTGGGTGGTAACTGAATGCTTCAAACGTTCATAAACTTAGTAAAATATTTCCAGGAGATTTAGCAATGAATAGTACTTTTTCTAATCAGACGTTTAAGTTTTACTCTCTGTGGCTGTTACGTCTGATGCTGATCGCTATTTTTCTCTATCATGGTCTACCTAAAGCGATTTTCTGGTCAGCAGCATCCGAGAAGTTTGTCGGGTTTGGACTACCTGGTTTTCTCGGTCCCATGACAGGTATTGCTGAGGTAATTGCTAGTGTGCTATTGTTGTTCGGTATGTACTGGCAAGCAGCCAATTTATTGCTACTGTTTATTATTGCCGGAGCAATTGCTACTGTACAACTTCCTGCATTTCTCGCAGATGCCAAGAAGGTTGCAGGATTAGAAAGGGATTTGTTAATCCTGGTTGGGCATATAACCTTACTGGCTTTTAATCCTAAAACTGAGAGGGAAAGAGTTACTCAGGAATAACAAGTAACAAGTAACAAGTAACAAGTTTTGAAGATTTTATCCTATCGTGGATAATCACTCGGTATCTGTTGCTTGTTGCC
>JAAHGR010001033.1 GCA_010672425.1 Symploca sp. SIO2E6 | reverse complement strand
TCCTTGGGTTTCAGCACTGCGTGCGCCGGGTCATTCGGTAAGTGCGGGAACACACGTAAATAAGGTTCACATGCTATTGGTATCCAAAGGTTTAGGGATGGATTATAATCTTCGCAGATTTTTCTTAGATACTTTCAAGTATCAGAGAATTGTAAGGACAGCCTTGCGCTTTTCAGAAATGACGCAGTAGTAATGCCCTGCCTAGCAAAGGTATTTTGAGTGTGTCCGAAATTGCTAGCCTAGGATGTAGGAATCGCTGATCCTGATCCGTTGATGCGGCAGCGTTCCTGTGCGCTCGATATACAGATCAACCTAGATGACGGAGGGGGACTGCTTCGAGGATCTTGGTGATCTCCTCGGCTTTGAAGGGCTTCGTCAAGTAGGCGTCCATCCCGGCTGCCAGGCAGTCGATTCTGTCGGCATCCATCGCGCTGGCGGTCATTGCCACGATCCAAGGGGCGCTTTCGGGCCACTCCTTTTTGATTTGGACTGTGGCGTCTATTCCGTTCATGACTGGCATTTGCAGGTCCATGAATACGACGTCGCATGGCTTGTCGCGTAGGAATCGGATCGCCTCCAGTCCATTTCCAGCAAGTTCGGCCTTATAGCCCATGCGCCTGAGGAGATGGAGAGCGACTTTTTGGTTAACCAAGTTGTCTTCAACGAGCAGGATTTTGTGGGGCCTGCGTTTGCCCAGATCAGAATCGATGTCCGAGGGAGATTCTACTAGAGCGTTCGTTATTGTTGCTGGCCTGCTTCCGAGAGCTAGAGTGATGCCTTCCAACAGGCGCTTAGGCTTGATGGGCTTGCTGAAGCAGGTGACTAGGTGCTCGCGACCGGGACTCTCGGGGATACCCATGGATGTGAGCATGATGAGGGGCAGGTCCTTGGCTTCTGACTCTCGGATTCGCTGGGAAAGCTCCAAGCCGTCCATGCTTGGCATCTGCATGTCGACCACCGCGACGTCGAATCGGTAGCCGGCGTCTAGGATGGCGAGGGCTTCGTCGCCGCTGCTGGCTTCAGTCGGGATCATTCCCCACTTTTGCGTCTGTTCATTGAGAATGCGGCGGTTGGTTGCGTTGTCGTCGACGATTAAGATCGCCTTGTCCTTGAGGCTTTGCTGGAGACCGCTGGCGGAACAGTAAGTCTGGTTGGGCGTGGCGCTCGCTTTGATGGTGAAGGAAAATGTGGAGCCAACACCAGGTTCGCTCTCGACCCACATTTCTCCGCCCATCAGTTCGCAGAGCTTTTGGCTGATGGCGAGGCCGAGACCGGTGCCTCCAAACTCGCGGGTGGTGGAGGAATCGACTTGGGAGAAGGAGTTGAAGAGGCGGTGTTGCTTCTCCGCTGGGATCCCGATTCCTGTGTCTCGAATTGACACGCAGTATTTGCCGGGGTCGCCTTCTTTTCGGGCGTCCTTTGACTCCCAAGGGTCGACGGTGAGCACAACTTCGCCTTCCTTTGTGAACTTGATCGCGTTGCCCACGAGATTCAGCACGATTTGACGGAGTCGAGCGCTGTCGCCTGTAAACGAAAGAGGAATGCTGTCATTGATTGCGTAGGCTAGCTCCAGATGCTTGTGAGCAGCCTGAGGTGCCAGTAGGGAGAGCACTTCCTCGATGGTCTCGCGCAAATCGTAGGGGTGCGCTTCGAGATCGAGCTTGCCGGCTTCGATCTTCGAGAAGTCCAGGATGTCGTTGATGAGCGAAAGCAGGCAATCGCCACTGGAGCGAATGGTATCGACGTAGTCTCGTTGCAACTCGCTGAGCTCGGTGTCGAGCAGTAGGCTCGTCATGCCGATGGTGGCGTTCATCGGAGTCCGGATCTCATGGCTCATGTTTGCTAGGAACTCGGACTTGAGTCGCGTCGCTGATTCAGCGTCCTCGAGCGCTTTTGCCAGGGCTTCGTTCTTTTCCCTCATCGATTCTGCGAGACTTGCCGCTTTTGATTCGGCTTCCCTGATTCTGCAAACGTAGACCTTCAAGTTAGAGATGGTGGGACGGAACACGAGGAGGCCTTCGACTACGAGCACGGCAAGGGTGATTAGCATGAAGCCAAGTTCGACTCCTTTCAGATTTCCAATCTTCTCCGAAGACTCTCGATCGTACTGGAAGACGATCTCGTTCATGCCTGTTAGGAAGCCGGCTTCCGCGTCAAGGATTCGTTGAGTCATTCGGGCCAGCGCTTCCGGTTCTGCCGCCGTTTTGGACTCCGCGTGCATGGCGATGATGCTCTTTGCAGCTCTCCGCAT
>JAAHGR010001032.1 GCA_010672425.1 Symploca sp. SIO2E6 | reverse complement strand
TGGTGCTTCTGCCTCCCCCCCTGGGGGCCCCCAGCCTCCTGCCTTGAGCCTCCTGCCTCCTGCCTTGGAGCCTCCTGCCTTGGAGCCTTCTGCCTTGGAGCCTCCTGCCTTGGAGCCTCCTGCCTTGGAGCCTCCTGCCACACCACTAAACTCTAGCAAGCAAACTGCGGCGTAGCTGATCGAGTGCATGACTTGCACTAATCTGGCGAATTGAAGACCGAGTGCGATTTTGACCCAATTGATATTTGAAGCATTCTACAGATCCATCTGGTGATGCCAAACCGATGTAAACTAGACCTACAGGCTTAGTTTCTGTTCCACCACTCGGTCCAGCAATGCCAGTAATACTTAGTCCCCAACTGCTGGAGAGAAGAGTACGTACTCCTGCTGCCATTTGCCTTGCCACCGGTTCACTGACAGCACCTACTGTATTTAAGTCTGACTGCTGGACACCAAGCACAGCAGCTTTCACGGAGTTGTCATAGGCAATGACACCCCCTGTAAAATAATTAGAACTACCGGAGATATTCGTCAGCATACTACCAAGACCACCGCCAGTACAGGATTCTGCAACACTGAGGGTTTCATCCGCCTCCTGCAACAGCTGACCCACCACAGATGCGAGGGTATCTTCATCAGTACCAAAATAATCTGCTCCCGCAATCTCCTGCAATTGTTGGGCAACGGGTTCAATCAACTTTTGGGCTTCTACTTCTGTAGTAGCACGAGCCGAAATGCGTAATCTTACCTGTCCTTTACCAGCATAAGGGGCAACGGTAGGATTGTCTAGCTCTAAAAAGGAAGCAACTTTTTCTGCTAAGGTTGATTCCCCAATTCCCCAAAATTTTAAAGTGCGGCTATAAATGATTTGTTGACCCCAACCTTGAGTCTTTAGGTAAGGAACAGCAGTATCCTGCCACATCTGATGCATTTCTGTGGGAACACCAGGGAAAGTGAGAATCGTTAAATTAGGACGGGGTTGCCAGATGATTCCGGGAGCAGTTCCCCGTACATTGGGTAAGATTGTGGCTCCTTTGGGGATCAGCGCTTGTTTGTAGTTACTGGATACCATCTTACGTCCCAGTTGGGCAAATTTTCTGGCAATATCTTCGATGATTTCTGCTTGTTCCACTAAGGGTGCACCAAAAAAATCTGCGATCGCTTCGGTAGTAAGATCATCAGGGGTAGGACCAAGACCACCAGTAAAAATGAGTAACCGAGAACGCTCACTAGCAATAGCCAATACTTGCTGCAAACGCTCTGGATTATCCCCTACCACTGTTTGATAGTAGTGAGGAATACCTAAATCTGCCAGTTCAAGGGCTAAATACTGGGCATTGCTGTTGAGAATATCTCCTAGGAGTAACTCGGTTCCAACACAAATAATTTCAGCAGTCATTGGTTATGGGCAAATTGCAAAGGGTTAATTATAGTATTGTTTCGGCCACTGGCAAGATGCCAGTTCCACGGATGTGAGTTCTACAAACTATATTAGTGCGATCGCTACTTTCGTTGGTTGAAGATCAGGAGATTTGTCTTTCAAGAGCAAATTAATTTTGTTTGTTGTAGAAGGAACCACAAAGAAAGAAAGTTGCAAGGTATTCGGGAATTATAAGTAATTATCCGGACTTGATATGACCTTTAGCGAGCAAGATGCAAAGCACTACATCTATTATATTATTTTAGATATGTTACTGATTGCTCTTTGTTGGTTGCCTTGGCTTTGGTTTTATGCTATTATTTTATAGTGGGAAAATGTGCGCACATATATACTGTAGAGGAAGGTTAACAGCTACAGTGGCGTGACACAACTAAAAATGTAGGTTGGGTGTAACGTTCGCGTAGCGTCGGTCGAAGGAGAAGTGAAACCCAACACAGCACACTATCGATGTTGGTTTACGAAGAAAACTACACCATTTTATCCCCCTAAATCCCCCTTTGAAAGGGGGACTTTGAGTTGTAAAGGGGGACTTTGAGTTGTAAAGGGGGACTTTGAGTTGTAAAGGGGGACTTTGAGTTGTAAAGGGGGACTTTGAGTTGTAAAGGGGGACTTTGAGTAGGAAAGGGGGACTTTGAGTAGGAAAGGGGGACTTTGAGTAGGAAAGGGGGACTTTGAGTAGGAAAGGGGGACTTTGAGTAGGAAAGGGGGACTGAAAAGCGGAGAGTAGGAAAAGAGAGCAGATCTCGGTGGGCGCCGTAACAGTAAAAAAAAAGATCACAGACATCACCTGATCATAAAAAAAAAAAATATGA
>JAAHGR010001031.1 GCA_010672425.1 Symploca sp. SIO2E6 | reverse complement strand
TATTGGGAATTGGGAATTGGGAATTGGGAATTGGGAATTGTCAACAATAATTTCGCAGCTGTTGAAGATTGTTGACAATAAGCTGAGCCATGTGGTAATATGAGTCGTAATTATATAATGACTCTATCGGCTTTGAGCCTTTGGACTAAATCTGCTCCCGCTTCTGAACCTTGCAAGAAGAAAACAGGTGGTTGCCCTAGGGGAGCTGGAATGGTAATTGTGATGCCTTGCTCCGAGTTTCCCAAAATCTGTCCACTCCACAGATGCACCCATTCTCCAGCTGGAAGATAGACATTCTTTTCAATTGCCTTCGGTTTCAGGATGGGTGAAATTAGAAACTCTTGACCTAGCATAAACTCATACCCTAAGGCTGATAGATTATAGAGCTTGGAATCATTGGGATAATGTAAGAGAGGATGTCGAACAATGGGATATCCTTTGGTGGCAGCCTCTTGCATTAATGTTCTACGATAGTTCCCCAGAGCTGCGTAAACTTTAGCCCATCGAGCAAATGCTTGACATGTGTCATCATCAGTATAAATCTGGGCGTTTACAGAAGGCTGATTCCCTTCATGGGTACGTAAAATGGCAGTAAATGCGTTCATTTCCAACCATCTCAGTAACAGCTCTTTAGACCGTGCAAATCCCTCTCCGATGGTCTTAAACAAAGGATTCTGGAAGCTGGTGTACCCTCCAGTATCACTGTGATTAATGCTATATCCTGAAAAGCCACTACTTAGCATTCCCTTCAGAGCACTGGTTATTCCATCATTCTCATCCCAGTTGACGTTTTGATCACCCAACCACATAGCTGTTGTGAAGTTTGGAGTCCGCAGAGCCCCTGACCGTGTGAAGAACCAAGTTTCCCCTGCCTGTCCAGCCTCGACGATCGCCTCCCTATTGGTTTGTGCCCAGTTTACCACATAGTCATTGTGATAGCGTAAACCACTTTCTCCTGAATAAAACTGACCGTTGAACTGAGCATATTCACCAAAATCTGCCATCCAGAATTGAGACCCAATGCCTATCATATTGTTCTTAATCAGATCTTTAAACCAACTACAGGCTTCAGGATTAGTAAAATCTACTAGACCTGCATAAAAACCCGTCATTTCGATCAGGAAAACTTCGCCATTTGCTTGTTTGACCAAGTAACCGTTCTCTTTAGCTTCCTGATAAAGGTCACGTCGCTTACCAAGTTCTGATTCCGGTAAGGGAACAAGAAAGGAATTAATGTAGGTACCGACCTTAATTCCTTTAGATCCCAGAAAGTCATTGACAAACTCATCCCAATTAGTATAGTAATCGCGATCAATGTTCCAATCCCACCACAGTTGTGTTCCAATCTCGGTTTTGCGCTCACCCACCCAATCCTGAAGCCAAACTCCTGAAATTGGAGCACCATAATCTAGTAATTTTGTTACTCGTTCCTTAATAACTTCAGTCCCTCCCTCTAAGCCTGCAATCGCCCCATTGTGCACCCAGTCAGGTAAAGTCGGGAAGCGACCCACCAATTCTGTATAACGTTCAATCAACTCCAGGGGAGTAGCTCCTGCCATTAGGTATCCTTGCATCTGGCTATTCTCAATACGGATACTAGCCGTATTTGCATCACGCAAGTCAAAGACACACGGCTCTGTCTGACTGAGAAACATAGAGCGACCCATATTGGTAACAAACTGAGGACAAGGAGCATAGCTCGTCACCTTATCACCTGTAGCTCCAGTCCATCGAAGTCCTAATCGATCAAAGATGGGTAGAGGATCAGTACGACCAATCCCTCCTTCTTGATTGACAACAAGGATTTCTACACCTTTGCTATCAATGTAGGAAAACTGTTCACCAAATCCATAAAAATGCTCATTTTGGCTGCTAGTAAATCTTAGTTGAGCTTGCCCTACCTGACCACCAACAATTTGCAAATCAAAAGCCAAGCAATGAGGTTTGATTGCTTGGAAACAGAGCTGGTAGCGAGGTGTTTCTTGAGTCGCAGCAGCTGAGCTTTGTAACTGTCCTGAGATAATCAGCAGCTCTCCCTGGGTTTCAATGTTCTCAACAGATTGCTGACAGTAGGCGATCTTCAACTGCTCATCTAGCTTCACTGATCCTCGTGCTTGTGTAATTTCAAGATTTAGAGCAGCCCCCCCAACAAAGTTTTCACTAGGGATAGAAGCCCAAATCACCAGGTCAGGGTTGCTTGTATGCGTGATCCTGAGTTGAGAGCCTGTCCACTCTAAAAGAAATTGTCCAACGA
>JAAHGR010001030.1 GCA_010672425.1 Symploca sp. SIO2E6 | reverse complement strand
TCAATTCCGGCTACATTGGGATAATATTCGTAATGTAGGGGCGCAAAGCTTGCGCCCTCCAGCATCTATGTTTTCTAACCAGAAAGCCAGATTTTTAATCATTCCGATGCAACCGGAATTGATATAAATGAGTGGTGAGATTGCCCTAGATAGCTCTGTTGCAATTCGTTTTTTGAATGGAGATGCGACAATTATAGAAAAAGTGTTGGTATTACCAGAAATAATCTTGCCAACATCGACACCTTCATCTGTTTAAGTATGCTCGTCGGTTACAAGGGAAAAGGATTTGATGTATCACTATACCAGGTGCAGATCAAAACAAGAATGAAGTTTTTAATTGACGAAGATATTTCTCCTGTTGTTGCTCGTACTCTATAATGGCAAGATGCCAGTTCCCCATACCCAGCAAAGTTTTAAGCCGGTGGACTTTCTGCGGACAAAGTTGTTGCTGTCTCTTCCTGGGATAAGGAATCTAAACTTTCGATTATAAAAGGCAGAGTAGCACCCAGTAAGCCTCGTTGAATTCTTTGTGGTGTTTCTGGAAATACCACAAACAGGGGATAGATTTGATCCACTCCGTCGCTGAGAATATGTTGATAACACGAAGGCATTGACCACTCATATTCTTGAGCTAGCAATACTTGGGTTTGCCGCCAGCGCATGAGTAAATCTGAAAAGTCTTCATGGGGACGGTGAATAAAGATCAGAATTTCTACCCCCATCTTGATTTTCCATTCTGGATCGCACATCAAAAGGGCAACATCACAGGGTAGGCAAACCGTTTCTTGTAAAGCAGCAAGGTTGGTGCTACTCTTTACCCCTAGGGGTTTGGAGTGGCGAACTCGCACTACCGGTAAGGGTATAGTAATCACACTCTCATCGGGGCGGCGCATACTAGGAATTTTCTCTAAGTAAGGTCGGTATTTTTTGAGCAGTGCGATCGCTGCCTCTCTGTTGCTATATTCTGCTAGCAGAGTTTCATAATCAGATTGTTTAACAGGCATGAGAATTTTCGATTGTCTACACCGCTCTATAACCCACGTAGTCCTAATCTCCGCGTCCCCGCGTCTTGTGCGTCTCTGTGTCAGTACCAACCCGTCATTTAAATGCAGCCACAGCTGATTAGGGGTTTCTCGCTGTTTGAGCTAAAATTTGTTAGCCCAGGGTATCGAAGACTTTAAACATCGGGAGATACATCGAAACCAGAATGGTTCCCACCATACCCCCTAGCACAACAATCATAATTGGTTCGAGGATACTTGTCAGGGCTTTAACTGCTTGCTCCACCTCATCTTCATAAAAATCGGCAACTTTCATCATCATCGAATCTAGCTCCCCTGTCTCTTCACCAATACTAATCATCTGAATCGCCAACAGAGGAAAAACCTCTTCTTTTTGTAGAGCAAGGCTAATCATCCCTCCTTGTTGAATCTCCAGCTTAGCTGAGTCCACCGCATTGGCAATTACCTGGTTACCTGAGGTATCTCGGACAATATCTAAAGAATTCAGTACCGGTACTCCTGAACGAGTTAAAGTACCAAAAATGCGGCAAAAACGAGCAACTGCTGATTTTTCATTGAGATCACCAAACAGAGGCATTTTTAACTTAAATTGGTCAATTTGGACACGACCAGCAGGTGTCTTGTAGTATTGTTTAAAGGCAAAGTTGGCAACAATGACAATCGCGATCGGGATAAAAATTTTCCAACTTCTAAGTATGCCACTGATCCAGAGCATAAATTTGGTTAGAGCTGGCAATTCTGTACCCAGGTCAGTGAAAATTTCCGCAAAGATCGGGATCAAAAACATGGTCATGCCTAAAAATACCAGAACCGCGATACTTCCCACTACAGTAGGATAGGCCATAGCTGCTTTTACTTGGTTTTGCAGGCGGTTCATGTCTTCGAGAAGCTTGGCTAAGCGGTTGAGTACCTCGTCGAGTACACCCCCTACCTCGCCAGCTTGAACCATACTAACATACAAGGTATCAAAGCACTGGGGATGTTTGTTCATGGATTCCGAGAGACTGGTTCCCTGCTGGACATCACTACTGATATCCAGAAGTGACTTTTTCAGTTTGGGATTAGCACACTGATCAGATAAGACACCAAGGCAGCGAACCATCGCTACACCGGCATCCACCATAGCCGCATCCTGGCCCCATCCTGGCCCCATCCTGCCCCCATCCTGGCCCCATCCTGGCCCCATCCTGGCCCCATCCTGCCCCCATCCTGGCCCCATCCTGGCCCCATCCTA
>JAAHGR010000103.1 GCA_010672425.1 Symploca sp. SIO2E6 | reverse complement strand
GGACTATCCCCATCAATGTCCTTTTACAGTTGAGCAACTTTTGGATGAAGATTTTTATGGAGATTAGCTATATCAAGTACTGTTTATCCTTTCCTTGATATTACTCATTACTCATTACTCATTACTCATTACTCATTACTCATTACTCATTACTCATTACTCATTACTCCAAAACCTAAATCATTCCACATATAAACTTCCTACATATTCCCCATAACCGTTATAAGGAAGAGTTTGGCGTTTTTCCCAGGATAAATCTGGTCCTGTGCTGATGAATTTTTCCGTCGCTTGTGACCAACGGGGGTGAGGCTTGTTAGGATTCACATTAGCTTCAAAATCATATTCGTGGGAATCTATGGTATTCCAGTAGGTAGCAGGCTGCGTTGCCACAAACTCGATTTTGACAATCGATTTGGCTCCCTTGAAACCATATTTCCACGGCAACACAGCACGAATTGGTGCGCCATGCTGCTTTGGTAAGATATGACCGTAGATACCAACGGCAAAAAAGGCTAATTCGTTGGCCATTTCCTCAATACGTAAGCCTTCTGTGTAGGGCCAAGGCAATGCACCAATATGTAGTCCAGGACCTGGGGTAATTTCGGAGTCGTAGAAAGAAGTAAATCGCACAAATTTAGCTTGGGCAGTTGGTTCCACCGCAGCTATCAGTGACTTCATGGGAAAGCCAACCCATGGTAGCACCATCGACCAGGCTTCAACGCAGCGGAAACGATAAATACGTTCCTCTAAGGGGAATTTTTTTATGAGGTCATCTAGATCATAAGTGCGAGGATTGTTGACTAAACCGGTAACTTCCACCTTCCAGTCTTCCGTTGGCAAATTTTGGGCTTTAGGCCAAATTGACTTGTGACCACCAAATTCATAAAAGTTATTGTACCTTCCAGCCAGGGACTGATCTGTAATTGGTCGGTCAACTTCTGCAAAGGCTGGATTAGTCTCCATTGGCTTTAAACTAGCTGTATCCAAAGATGACAAGAGTGCGTTATTGGCTTCCGAGGATTGTTCACAACCGAGAATTGGTATGATGCTTGCCCCCAAAGTAGCACCAACTAAAGTTTTCAGCAGGCGACGCCGGTTGAAATAAGCAGTTTCTGAGGTTACTTGTGACTCTGGTATTGTCCAGGATTGGGGCAAGCGGATAATGGTCATGGAATTGACTATATGATATAGTAGTAAAATCTTATAATCATATCAAAGTATGAACAAATAGTAAATAATTATCTTACCATAACATAAGATACGGTAAAATATTAATATCCCTGTCCCTCACCTCTAAAAAAGGAATTTGGAACAAGTTGAGGTAGCCCATGCAGATGAGTGAATGGTCAGTTGTACAAATTTCTGCCTATCCCGGATGGATTGTAGGTGTGAGCCATACCCAAACTCGAGGTTATCAGTGCTGGGTGATTAATCCTCACCTAGATGTTTTGAGTGATGGAGAAATTTACCATACGAGTAGTGCGGCGATGGCAGCAGGTCGTACTTTTGTGGAAAGAAGTAGATAGGGTTTGGGAGAGTAAGTAACAAGTAACAAGTAACAAGTGGCACACCTAAAAATGTAGTGCCGTGACACACCTAAAATGGTGGAATAAGTAGGTTGGGTGTAGCGGTAGCGTAACCCAACATTGAAGCAGGTTTCGTTGGGTTTCACTTCGTTACACCCAACCTACATTTTTAGCTGTGTCACGCCAGTAGACTGTTCCCTGTTCCCTACATTCACCGGTAAATTTTCACGGATTGCGTGCAAGATCTCAGATTAACAAATCCATTTCCATAGGGGATGACTGGCTCCCTGTTGACAAATCCGGCGTACTTGTTGCTCTAGACGCTTTTGCTCAGTCGAGGGTATTCCCCATAAGATATTGCGACTCTGCCAGACTAATACAGCAACAGTCATGCTAATACAAATACCTAATCCTAGGGCAGGTAGACGATTATAGATGATGCCATACCGTAGTGCTGCCCAGGTAAAATGCGATCGCAACAGGAAAATTTCATAGCGCCAACCCCATAAGCTCAAGGTTCCGAGGGTAATCCAGAGGATGCCAACTACCAACCACCGAGCATAGACAGTTAGCTCATGTAATCTTTGTACTTGCTTCTTCAAAGTAGGATCAGGGTTATCTGGTGGCAATTCTCAATCAAAAAGCTGACAGCTAACAGCTAAACTAATAACAATCGGGATGACAGGATTTGAACCTGCGACCCCTTCGTCCCGAACGAAGTGCGCTACCAAACTGCGCTACATCCCGATGCTGCGATTAAGTAATAACATTATATCACGTAAATACTCGGTAGGTTTTTCCTCCCCCTATTTGCTACGATAATCACTGTATCACCTCAGTGGGAGCCAAAAGAGAGTGGTAGTTAAGCCAGAATGGTTGCGAGTCAAAGCTCCTCAATGGGAGCGCGTTGGCAATGTTAAAGAAACTTTACGGGATTTAGCCCTAAATACGGTTTGCGAGGAAGCTTCTTGTCCCAATATCGGGGAATGCTTCAACGCTGGAACTGCCACTTTTTTGATTATGGGACCAGCTTGTACGCGAGCCTGTCCCTACTGTGACATTGATTTTGAGAAAAAACCCCAAGCCCTTGATCCTACAGAACCAACACGCTTAGCAGGAGCGGTCAAACGTCTGGGATTAAACCATGTAGTTATCACCTCAGTCAACCGAGATGATTTACCTGATGGGGGAGCTTCTCAGTTTGTAAGTTGTATTGAAGCTGTTAGAACTATCTCGCCTCAGACGACTATTGAGGTACTGATTCCTGATCTTTGTGGTAACTGGGGCGCTTTAGCCACTATTTTAGGAGCTAATCCAGAAGTTATTAACCATAACACAGAAACTGTACCCCGACTGTATAGGCGAGTACGTCCTCAGGGAGATTATCAAAGATCCCTCGAATTGCTGAAGCGATCGCGGGAAATAGCTCCTTGGGTATACACTAAATCCGGCTTAATGGTGGGATTGGGAGAAACCGATGCAGAAATCCGCAGCGTAATGCAGGATTTGCGAGCAGTCAGCTGTGATATTCTGACCATTGGACAATATCTCCAACCGAGTCCTAAGCACTTAAACGTGGATAATTTCATTACTCCAACCCAGTTTGATACCTGGAGAGAACTCGGTGAGTCCTTAGGCTTCCTACAAGTAGTCTCCTCACCCCTCACCCGTAGTTCCTATCATGCCGAGCAGGTTAGGGAGTTGATGAGACGTTATCCTCGACAGATAGGTAGTAGGTGCTAGGTGGTAGGTGTTCTCCCAATTCCCAATTCCCAATTCCCAGTTCTCCATTCCCAATTCCCCACTCCCTACTCACAAAAAAAATTTCCAAATCTTTCAGGAATCTACCTGATTGGCGATGTAGATTAATAAAGCCTTTGACCAGAGTCATTGTTTTTCAATGGTGAGTCGCTTACCTTCGTTAACTAGAGGAGAACCCCTATCTGCCTGATGTCAGCCTTTATTCATTAACCTCTTAAATAAATTTATAGCAAAGAATTTGACCAATTTTTGAATAAAGGCTTATATTGGTAAACAGTGGGTACATCCTGCTAAAGGTTGATCTTAGCTTTGATGTTTATACTTAGCAAGTATAATTGGAGACTAAACCTACACATTAGCAGGAGAAATCCGTTAGGGGAACCAAAACTAAAGAGGTATTCCTTGACGTTTAGCAACAAGGTAAGCGGTGTTCTCCGGTCATCAAGGGTGGAAATTCTAAAAGCAAGTCCTAACGCACTCCTTACCCAAGGGTGTTTTAACCGGTCGTAATAAAGAGATGATTATGCCAGCCACTCCTTTCTATGCCGACACAGAATTCGACAAAGACTCCTCTAACTACGAATTTGAGTTCAACAGTATGAGGGAAGATGTCGAACAGGCGGAAAATGATTTGGTTGATACGGAACTTGAAAGTACAGATGCTAATAGCTTCTTGCGAAGTGCCAACCGTCGTACTACCGATTTAGTTCGGTTATACCTTCAGGAAATAGGTCGGGTTCGTTTACTCCGGCGAGATGAAGAAGTTTCGGAAGCCCAAAAAGTACAACGCTACATGCGGCTACAAGAAAAGCGCACTGAGTTTGCTGAGCAAGGGGATGAGGTGATTGGACAGTTTGTTAAACTGATTGATATCCATGATCGTCTAGCCTGTCAGTTGGGGCACCGTCCTTCCCGGGAACGGTGGGCTACCGCTAGTGGTGTGGCAGTTTCTGACCTCAAGTTAAATGTAGCAGCAGGTAAGCGACGTTGGGCTCAGTTGGTGGGAATATCTCTTGAGGAGTTAGAGCAAGTTCAAACTGAAGGTACCCAAGCTAAGACTCATATGATCAATGCCAACCTGCGCTTAGTAGTGTCGGTGGCGAAAAAGTACCAAAATCGTGGCCTTGAACTTCTAGATCTCATTCAAGAAGGTACTTTGGGATTGGAGCGAGCAGTGGAAAAATTTGACCCAACTAAGGGTTACCGCTTTAGCACCTATGCCTATTGGTGGATCCGTCAGGGTATTACTCGTGCGATCGCTACCCAAAGTCGTACCATCCGCCTGCCAGTTCATATTACCGAAAAGCTCAATAAAATCAAAAAAGCCCAACGTAAAATCTCCCAGAAAAAAGGTCGTACCCCAACTATTGAAGATATTGCTATCGAGCTAGAAATGACTCCTCATCAAGTGAGGGAAGTTTTACTGCGAGTACCTCGTTCTGTGTCTTTAGAAATAAAAGTGGGCAAAGAAAAAGATACTGAACTAGGAGAATTGCTGGAAACCGAGGAAGCTTCTCCAGAAGATGCCTTAATGCGAGAGGCACTACAACGAGATTTGCAACAACTGTTGGCAGACTTGACAACCCGGGAACAAGAAGTAATTCGGATGCGGTTCGGATTGAGAGATGGTCAATCTTACTCTTTAGCAGAAATTGGTCGTGCTCTGGAACTATCTCGTGAGCGAGTGCGCCAAATTGAAGCCAAGGCTCTGCAAAAGTTACGGCAACCGAAGCGCCGCAACCGCGTGCGGGATTATCTGGAAGCTTTTGCTTAACCAATTGTAACCCAAGTGGGTGAGGTCAAGCAATTGAAGATTGAAGATTGAAGATTTACCCCATAAATAGATGATGTTGTTGGCGAATTAAGAGGGGGTGAAACCCCTTCACTTTGTTCAAGTTCTGAATTGATAAGACTTTTAGCGCTTTGTCCAATAATGAAAGACCTAACCCCCCAACCCCCTTCCCTGCAAGGGAAGGGGGGGCCGGAAAGCCCCTCTCCTCTTAGGGGAGGGGTTTGGGGAGGGGTCTGACCCCACATCGATTCGCCAACAGTATCATAGATTTAGGGGCTTGAGGATTAGAAGATTGAAGATTTTAGATTTATTCCATAAATAAATTTAGGGGCTTGTGACCGTTTGAATTATTCAATTCTTTAATCTAAAATCCAAAATCTAAAATCTAAAATCTAAAATCTAAAATTTCTCTGGTCACCAAGGAAAACTCGTCTTAACCGCAGTGTTTTTTGGTTTGGGCATCAACCGCTTGCCAAACTTGGCATAGAGTGCGGGAATCACCAACAAAGTCAAGGCTGTGGAGGTAAACAAACCACCTAAAACCACAATTGCCAATGGTTGTAGAATTTCATTTCCGGCTCCACTGGCGATCGCTAAAGGTAGCATCCCTAGTGCAGAAGTGATTGCTGTCATCAGAATGGCGTTCACTCGTTCTAGAGAACCTTTAACAATTACATCTTTGAGCAACATTCCTTGAGCAAACTTGTTGTTATAGTTGTCTACTAGTAACAAGCCATTGCGAACAGCAACGCCAAACAGGGTGATGAACCCGATTAAGGACGCTACTGAAATTACACCGCCACTCAGCACGATGGAGACAATGCCACCTACTAGTGCCAGTGGTAGGTTGATCATAATAGCGATTGTGGCAGGGAGCGACTTAACAGAGAAGAACATCAAAACTGTAATAGCGATCGCAGCTAGGATACTAAACACCAGCAGATTATTAGTAGCGCGTTCCTCCGATTCAAACTGTCCCCCATACTGGATAAAGTAGCCGTTGGGCAACTGCACGTTTTGCTGAATCTGAGCTTGAATATCGCCGACTACACTGCCCAAATCACGCTCTGCAACGTTGGCTGAAACGACGATTAAGCGGGAAACGTCTTCCCGATTCACCACATTGGCTCCCATGCCATAATCTACTTTGGCAACGTTACTGAGTGGGATGGTCTCCCCAGTTGGGGTGGAGATGGGAATAGCACCAATGGCATCTAAGCTGTTACGAGCCTTTTCTGTAAGCGAGACGGAGATATCAATAAGCTGCTGGTTTTCTGCTACCTGGGATACCACCCGACCATTAAGAGCGGTTTCTACCACATCTGATAACTGCTCCATCCTCAGTCCATAGGTTGCCGCAGCCTCACGATTGTATTGGATTTGCACCTGACGTATGGGCAGTTGGGGCTCAAGCTGCAAGTCTACAACCCCAGCAATTGGTTCGATGACATCGCGGACTTGTTCACCGATCTTGCGGAGTTCAGCTAAATCGGGACCAAAGATTTTGATCGCGATCGCACTTCTGACTCCAGAGAGTACCTCATCCATGCGGTGGGAGATAAACCCACCAATATTAGGGGCAACACCGGGCAACTTGAGGAAGGCTTCACGCAGTTGTTTAACGCTGGCTTCCCGGTCTTTGAGCGCCGTATCACTGAGTTCCACATCTACGTGAGCCATACTGACTCCAGCGCCATCGGCATCACCAGGAGCGCGTCCCGCCCTTACTTGTACCCAATCATAGAGGGGATTGTCCTTGAGGGAATTGTACAGTACCATCCCTGCCCGATTCGTCATATCTAGGGAAACACCAGGGAACAACACCATTGAGTTCACCATCGATTTTTCCTGGAATTCCGGCAGGAATACCCGTCCTAGGGAAGGAACAATGGCAAAAGCAGCCACCAAAGCAGCCAGTGCCAAACCCAAAATAATTTGGGGTGTTCGTAGAGAAAGATTCAATAACGGACGATAAAGGCGTTCTGCCCAGCGCGAAACCAAAGTGCCTTCCTGGGGCAAGGTTCGATTTGCCAGCAAAATCGCACAAAGGGCAGGGGAAAGGGTCATGGCAACGAGGGTTGAGGCAGCGATTGAGAGCAAATATGCTAACCCCATCGGGGCAAAAATACGCCCTTCAACGCCAGTCAAACTGAAAATCGGTGCGAAGACCACAATGATGATCACTGTGGAAAAAATTACTGCTAACCGTACCTCTATAGACGTGTCGTATACTACCTGGAAAGGATGTTTAGGATTGCCCTGTGCTTGATTAGTGCGGAGTCCGCGATAGCAGTTTTCCATGTCTACGATCGCATCATCCACAACTGAGCCAATGGCAACCACTAATCCACCCAACGTCATCGTGTTGATGCCCAAACCAAAGGCTTTCATGAATAGTAACCCAATCAATAAAGATAGGGGAATTGCACTCAGGGTAATCACCGCCGTGCGCCAATTCATTAAAAACAGCAGCATGATCACTGAGACAATGACGATGCCTTGAATGAGAGAACCGCTGACATTGCGAATAGCAGAATCAATGAAGTTAGACTGGCGAAAGGTTCGTGCCACTTGGACATCAGTCGGAAAGGTTGGCTGCAATGACTGCATCACGGCTTCCACCGCTTTAGTAACAGTGGGAGTATCGATATCAGGCTGTTTATTAATCATCAGCACCACCGCAGGCTGCCCATTAAAGCTGGCATCTCCCCGCTTCAGAGCAGCCCCGGTTTTGACCTCTGCCACATCTTGAAGCAGAATGGGTTTACCATCCTGCACCTTTACCACAGATTGCTGTAAGTCTTCAATTGATTTCACCTGACCAATGCCACGCACCAGTAGTTCTTGACCACCGCCAATCAGGAAACCACCGGGAGCATTGGAATTTGCTCCCCTAGCAGCATTGGTGACTTCGGTAAGAGAGACATTAAGCGATCGCAGTTTTGCTGGATCCACCAGTACTTGTTCTTGGCGTTCATCTCCACCATAAATTGTGACTTGAGAGACTCCTGGTACTGAGAGAATCTGATTGCTGAGGGTTACTTCCACCAGTCGGCGCAGCTCCATCAGCGAGGTTTTCCCCTGCTCATCAACAGTGAAGGCGTACTGCAAAATCGTACCCAGTGGGGATACTAAAGGGGAAATTTCTGGCGGCTGAGTGCCTTCTGGAAGCTGATTGGTTACTTGCTGAAGTCGCTCTGTTACGGATTGCCGTGCTTTGTAAATATCAGCATTCTGGTCAAACACCACCTGCACCATCGATAACCCCACCTTAGAGGATGATCGCACCGTTGTTACTCCTGGCAAGCCATTCACCGCACTTTCAATGGGTACAGTAATTTGCGATTCCACTTCTTCTGGAGCTAGTCCAGCCGCTTCGGTTTGAATATCCACCTGGGGTGGTGCAAATTCGGGAAACACATCCAGGGGCATTTGAGTAATACTAACAACACCCCACAGGGTAATTACAATGGCACCAACAACGATCAACCAGCGTTGGGCGATCGAGTTTTTGAGGGTCTGATTCAGAATCGTGTTAAACATCTTTAATTAGAGACCCTCTCCTTTGTCAGAAAGGACACTCTTTTTCTTGCGATTATCAACTATAACAGCAATCGTACCGACCAAAAGCACAGCTCCAACACCAACTACGATTACCATCCCCATCAGAAATCCACTTTTTTGGGATGCGGTCTCGCTAGACTGTTCCGTCATATTGCCAGAGGCATCGTGGCTATGAGGTAAACCTTGGGCATCTGCCTGAGCATGAGCTTCATCGGTTTGAGGGGAAACGTTTACATCAGGGTCAGTGGCGGCATCGGCAGTTTGGGTTTTGCGAGATTCGGCATAGAGAGACAATCCACCTTGGGTGACCAGCTTTTCCCCAACGGACAATCCTTCCGTTACTTCGAGGAGTTCACCTTGGGTTGCACCCGTTGTAATTTCAACTGGCTCATAAAAATTCTCATATTGTACAAAGACTAGCTGCTTGCCGTCAGCATCCACCAAGGCAGTGACAGGAACCATCACTCCAGTTCCACCTTCAGCGGATTGCGTGATCGGTGTGACAACAATGCCCAACAATTGATCAGTTTCGGGGTTAACTTGCACACGCTCAATTCCGCCTGTTGCTTGAAACTCATCCCCATGTCCAACGTGAGCAGAGACAATTGTGGGCGCACTGATGGCTAAACTGGCTGCAAGAATGGAACTCATGAGCGAAACGGGTTTCATCATATCTCCTCATTAAAACTTCAGGTCGAACAAAACATCCTCTCTAGGTTGCCACAGGGGAGATGAAATTCAGGTGAAATAGTAGTGAGTTTGGTAGAATTAACTCGTAGTTGAGGTGATTAAGACTGGCAATTGGGAGTGCGAACGCCCATCGTCATCAAGATCATTTAAAAATTAACTATAATTAAAACCCAATTTACAAAAAATAAACATGACTAATTCAACTAATCTAGATGAAACTCGAAAAAGAAAAAGTGCTTGCGACATTAGTAGTAACAATTAGTTACGAGACTTGAAGATGACGAAAGAGAGGAAAAGATGACCACCGTTACCCACCAGACCAAAGCGCCCGCTACTCTCACCGCGTTCTGCCATGAGATGGGTTTGCTCATGTCCTCAGTAGAGCGGTGTCTGTATGTCGATTGGCAGAGGGGCATCAGTATAGGGCAAGCCAAGGGTGAATATCAGCTAAGTGTGGTGGGGATTGGCGGGAAGCGTTCGCGCACTTCTGCTACTGGGTGAGATTCCCAGTCTCGAATCGGTGGAAAAGCTGTTCGTCCACCGTGCCTATAATTTTCTATAGGTTTTTAGGAACGGTAGAATTGGAAGTTAAATAGTATGTTTGATTGCATTGTGATTGGAGCAGGGCCAGCCGGTATAGTGACTACCAAAGAATTACTGGAGCAAGGTGTGGACGAAGTGCTCTGTTTAGAGCAAGCAGAGGATGTGGGCGGGGTTTATGCCAATGCCTACGACAGTTTAGTGCTGACTACCTCTTGCGCATTTAGTATGTTTTCTGATTTCTGGATAGGTGATGGCAATCAGCACAAATTCTGGACAAAGAACGAAGTAGTTGACTATTGGAAGAGCTATGCCAAACATTTTGGTGTTTTAGAGAAAATTCGTTTTAACTCCAAAGTTATAGCAGTCACTCCCGAAGACAATCAAGGCTGGCAAATTCAACTAGCATCTGGAGAGATTTTGCACTCAAAACGGCTAGCATTGGCAATTGGGAACAACAGTATATCAAATTATCCAGAGTGGAAAGACTTATTAACTGAAGTGGAGTTTTCCCATTCCAAGGAATATCGTAACCCTGATAACTTTGTGGGCAAAACCGTATTAGTGGTTGGGGGAGGCGAGTCAGCTTCAGACATAGCCCTAGAACTATCTGGTGTCGCTAATAAGTGTTGGGTCAGCCTTCGCAATTCAGCTGGGTGGATAATACCCAGGAAGAGAGGTGACTATGCTGCCGATACTGCTAGCCATCGCGGTGTATACGGTTTACCAAGGGACTATGGAGATGCTTTGAGCAAACTTATCTTCCGATTAGAGTTGAGCAAGAAAGATCCAGTTCATGATACTATAGTTGAACTCAATCAAAAAGTTAAGGCAAAAAAAGGGGTCTGGGGGACATACGCAACTAAAAATATCTCTTTACCTAAGGCAATTGTACATCATGGCTGTCAAGTGGTCGGCGAAATAGTGAAGGTAGAAGATGGTGGGAGGACATTGATCGCAGCCGATGGGGAAACCCTTGAAAAGGTGGATGCGGTGGTATTTTGTACCGGCTACAAAAACTATGTATCTTTCCTGCCTGAGCAGTTGAGAAAAACTGACCCCCGCAGTCTTTACAAACATATGTTTCATGCCTTGTATCGGGACAAAATCGCTTGGATTGGTTGGGCACGTCCTGCCATTGGCAGTCAGTTTCCTCTTACGGAAATGCAAGCCAGATTTTTTGCCTTGATTTGCACTGGTAAACGAACTCTTCCGGCTTCTGAGGAAATGGAGCAGGTAGCATCTATTGATAAAGCCAAATATTTAGAACAGTTTGAACATAATGCTGCTCGCATCCGAAGCTTGCTTGATTATCATATTTACATCGATGAACTAGCTAATTTAATTGGGTGCAAACCGCCCTTGTGGAAATACTTTTTCTTACATCCTCGGCTCTGGTTTACTATGGTATATGGTCCGACCCAAGGTACCCAGTTTCGTTTACAAGGACCAGGCCAAAAGAAAGCCTTAGCTCAAGAGCTGATCAAGAAGTTACCGGTGATTCCCTTCAATAATCACGTTATCAAAGCTGGTCTAAAAGGTCGCGTGATTTATGGCTTCAAGGCTGTAGTTAAGGGGTTGATGAATCCGCTCAAATGAGCAAACCGTGAGTTTCTGATACAGAGTAAATAGGGCTTGCTGAATAAGTAATAAGCGTTAGAAGGCAGGAGGCAGGAGGCTCCGAGGCAGGAGGAAGAGGAGTTTTCATTGCCTAAAAAGAAGTTAGAAACTAGTCATATCAAAGGATTCGACCATCCTGTTGCCATTTCTATTTTCAGCAAGAGCTCCCAAGGAGCGCTTCGCGCCCCCAATTGAAAGAGTGAGAAACACTATTTCCCGCATCCTTCCTCCTCTCGGAGCCTTAGGCTTGTGTTGATTCAATTCTTTAATCCAAAATCTAAATAAATCTAAAATCTAAAATCTAAAATCTAAAATAGTTTCTCAAGAGTAATAAGTAATAAGTAATAAGTAATAAGGAATGAAGCATCTATCCTAGTTTTGGGAACTCGAATTCCTCGGTCACCCAGGGATTTCCCCGCTCAGATGCAAGGAAATTGAACCAACATATTCAATTTCCTTGCACTTTTTGGGCTGAAAATGCTTGAAACCATTGTCTGGTATGGCTTACGCACTCATGCAGCAGACCCTAAATAAACAAGGGGATGCAGTTTTCTCGGCGGTTTTATAAAATCAAGCTCGTAGTTGATTTCTTTGCAGCTATGCGAGTTTTGTTGGTAGAAGATGAAGCGGAGTTGGGACTGGCCATCAAGCAAGTCTTGGTCAGCGAAAAATATGTGGTAGATTGGGTCTCCGATGGTGCTCAGGCGTGGGATTACCTCGAAAGTCAGTGGACAGACTACACAGTAGCAATCATCGATTGGCTTTTACCAGGGATGTCGGGATTAGAATTATGTCAGCGCCTCAGATTGCAGCAAAATCCCTTACCTGTGCTAATGCTCACAGCCCTAGGTCAACCGGAAAACCGTGTGGCAGGCTTAGACGCTGGAGCAGATGATTACTTGGTCAAACCGTTTGTGATGGAAGAACTACTCGCACGACTGCGGGCACTTCAGCGGCGCTCGCCCAACCTCCAACCGCAATCCCTTTCTGCTGGAGCATTTACCCTAGATTTTGCTAACAATGCACTGTGCAACCAACTAGCCCAACCCCCTCAAACTATTCCTTTAACAATCAAGGAATTTCAAATCCTCGCCTATCTAATGAAAAATCCTGACAGGATCATTTCGGGTAGCAAAATTCGGCATCAACTCTGGGATTTAGAAGAGGAACCGATTAGCAATGTAGTCGCGGCACAGATGCGGCTGTTGCGTCGTAAGTTAGCCAGCTATGGCTGCAACTGCCCGATCGAAACAATTCCCGCTCAAGGCTATCGATTTAACACTAATGGCACGCTTTTTAAGGCAACAAACCTATAAATTCAAGTAGCATAGAGCTAGACATATATGGAAGTTTGTCATGACCCCACAACTAGAAGTCGCAATCGCCGCTATCGAAACACTCTCACTCACAGAACGCCAACAACTGCTCCAAATTCTCACCCAAAGCGGCTCAGCCTCAAATTCTCAGCTTGACCTCAAAGCCTTCAGCGCCGAGTTTTGGCAGGGCATCTCACTCCAACAGCTATGTGCTGCCCAGTCTCCCATGACCGTTCATAGTCTCAAGGATCTAGCGGCTGACTTTTGGCCTGCAGAAGACTCAATTGAGGATTTCCTTATCTTTCTGCGAGAGCAGCGTCAAACAATTGAAGATTGAAGATTTTAGATTTTAGATTTACCCCATAAATAAATTTAGGGGCTTGAGGATTTAAAGATTGAAGATTGTAGATTTATTCCATAAATAAATTTAGGGGCTTGTGACCGTTTTATTCTTCAATTCTTCAATTCTTTAATCTAAAATCTAAAATTTCTCTGGTCAAGAAGTGAGATAGTCGGAATTCTATGAGCCTTCTTCTAATTGATACAGCAGTTTTCGCTGTTATGTGGTACACCTTTATCCCCCCAACCCCCCTTAGAAAGGGGGGCAGTAAAAGTCCCCCTTTCTAAGGGGGATTTAGGGGGATTTTTATTACTGTACCTCATAACATCGCAAAGCGCTGTATCGATCGCTGTCTGAAAACTCTATCTGTTGGCAAACACTTAATTGTAGAATTGCTGAAATCCTATTCATCAAAAAGGAGAAGCGGGAAAGTTCTTTACTATTGGATGATGCTAAAACTCGCTACTTGAGTTTTCAAGCAGAATACCCTGACTTAGAAACTCGCCTCAAGCAACATCAAATTGCTTCCTACCTTGGCATCACTCCTGTAACCTTAAGCCGAATTCGTTCTCAGTTGAAATCTCCTTAACTTATGTTAATGAACGACCACAATCTCCAGTCTAGGATAACTGTAATACCCTAAAAGCTGGAATCCTTTATGAAAGCGACTCATAATACTGTTTTGATTACAGGTGGCACATCAGGCATTGGTTTTGCTCTTGCTCAACGGTTTCTTCGGGAAGGGAATACCGTAATTGTGACAGGCACCAATGCCCAAAAAGCTGAAATCGTGAAAAGTCAATTTCCCAAAATCACCATTGAGCTTGCAGATATGCGCGATCGCCAAGAACTTAGGAAGCTAGCCTACAATTACCCTGATGTCAATATTCTCATCAACAATGCAGGCATTCAGTACAACTATGACTTTGCTGATGGTGCGATCGCAATCGAGGAGATTGACACTGAACTAGACATTAACTTGCTTGGCCCTCTGTATCTAACGAAACTTTTCCTCCCGCAACTACTGAGTCATCCCACTGCTGCCATTATTAACGTTTCGTCAGGGTTGGGTATTGTACCAAAGCAAAGTGCCCCTATCTATTGTGCTAGTAAAGCTGCGCTACATAGTTTCACCAAAACCTTGCGATGGCAGCTTGAAGCCACCTCTGTCCGAGTCTTTGAAATCATTCCACCGATTGTGGATACGGCGATGACACGAGGACGGGGACGCGGTAAGATTAAACCAGAGGCTTTAGTCGAAGAGTTTTGGCGTAATTTTACCCAAGATCGATGGGAAATGCGGATTGGGAAAACCAAATTGCTGTTTGTGCTTGGGCGCCTCATGCCAAAACTTGCAGAACGCATAATGCGACCCGGATTGTGATAGAAACCTAAAAATTAAATAAGACTCTACCTCCCTGCAAACAGCCACCAATATGAACAGCCATCAACTGTTTCGTCACAGCCGTATCCGTTTAGGCCTTTGGTATGCAGGGGTAATGGGGGTAATTTTAAGCCTATCTGGGTTTGGTATGTATCGAGCGCTTGTTCAGGCAAAGTGGACAGCTTTGGAACGAGAAATCGAGTCGATCGCAGGGACGCTGCATGATAGCCTCGAACCCATGCTGCCTGCTGCCGAAGAACCCACAGCGATTTTGCAGCAGATTTTTCCTGAATTATGTTTGGTGGGACAACCCTGCAATATGAGTCCAACGCTAATTCAAAGACATACAACAGGAATTAGCGATCACAACACCTACTATATTCGCCTGTTTGATCATCAAGGTAAACTCCTTGCTTTTTCCCCTAATCAAGCCTCACATCTGCCCCAAACCTTAAATCCTGCTACTTGGCAAACCTGGCGGAGTGCTGACGGCATTCGCTATCACCAATTTACCACGATTTTGCACAGCGCCAATACCCATCATATGCTAGATCAGAATAGCTCCCATCAGTATTGGGGCTACATACAAATTGGGCGCACTTTAGAACCCTTCGATGCTGAAACAAGAAGGATTCAATGGATTTTTGCGGTCGGCTTGCCCCTTGTTCTTAGTTTGGTTGCTGTTTCTAGTTGGTGGCTTTCAGGATTAGCAATGCAGCCAATTTACCAGTCCTATCAACAACAGCAACAGTTTACTGCTAATGCTGCCCACGAATTGCGATCGCCTCTTGCCAGTCTCCTAGCAAATGTAGAAGCTGTTTTACGAATGCCGCAATCGGATCGGCAACAGATACAAACCATGCTTCATACTGTTGAAAGGCAGGGAAGACGCTTAAGCCAATTGATTACGGATTTATTATTACTCAGCAGCCTTGAGCAAAATACTTCTTCAAAGCAGTTTAAACCTTGCTGTCTCAATGACCTCATTCATGATTTATCAGAAGAGTTTTTGGAGCTTGCGGTGGCATCAGATATTAAACTCTCCAGCCATGTTCCGACTCATCTGATTTATGTTCTCGGACATGAGCAACAACTCTATCGATTAGTATCCAACTTGATTACTAATGCTATTCAATATACACCGCTGGGAGGATGTATCAACATTAATTTAGAGCAGTGCGATCACACAGTGATTGTAATGGTAAAAGACACTGGAATTGGCATTCCACCCTCTGAACAACCTCGTATTTTTGAACGCTTTTATCGAGTCAATAGCGATCGCTCCCGCAAAACTGGTGGCACGGGATTAGGATTAGCAATTGTGCAAGCGATCGCTAAAGTTCACAGTGGTCAGTTAAGCATCGAAAGCCAGCCTGATCATGGTAGTGCTTTTACACTAAAGTTAACAGCTCTCGCTAGCAAGAAATGGTTTAACTCCTAAGAAACACAAGGCAGAAGGCAGGAGGCAGGAGGCAGAAGGGAAGAGGATTTGACTGTGTTTCTTTCATTTGTTGGGGGAGCGGGAAACGCGCCCCTTGGGCGCTCAGATCTTGCACGCCTGCCGGAAACATACTTGTGAAAGTAGGCAACAGGCAACAGGCAACAGGCAACAGTGATAAGATTGGACGTTTTCAGTATTGAAATTGATTGTTTTTTTTCCGTTGTTAAGTATTTATGATGCATAGTGCAAGATGTATTGAATTAGTTGAGCATCATATTAGTTGGCGACAGTGAGTAATGAGCATTAGAAGGCAGGAGGCAGGAGGCAGGAGGCAGGAGGAAGAAGAGTCTTCATTGCCTAAAAAGAAGTTAGAAACTAGTCATATCAAAGGATTCGGCCATCCTTTTGCTATTTCTATTTTCTCAAGAGCTCGCCTTGGAAAGCTTCGCGCCCCCAATTGAATAAGAGAAACACTATTTCCCGCATCCTTCCTCCTCTCGGAGCCTTAGGCTTGTGTTGATTCAATTCTTTAATCCAAAATCTAAATAAATCTAAAATCTAAAATCTAAAATCTAAAATAGTTTCTCGAGAGTAATGAG
>JAAHGR010001029.1 GCA_010672425.1 Symploca sp. SIO2E6 | reverse complement strand
GTCAAGCAGGTCGCTACCGTATCCGCGAACTGGGACGCCACCATCGGCGATATTATCGCTGATGCCATGGACAAGGTTGGCAAGGACGGAACGATCACGGTTGAGGAAGCCAAGTCCATCGAGACTTCCCTCGATGTCGTTGAAGGCATGCAGTTCGACAAGGGCTACCTCTCTCCCTACTTCGCGACCGATACCGAGGCGATGGAAGCCGTACTCGAAGACGCCTACATCCTGATCCACGAGAAGAAAATCTCCAACCTCAACGACCTGCTGCCGCTGCTCCAAAGCGTAGCAAAGACTGGCAAGCCCTTTCTCCTCATCGCTGAGGACATCGAGGGGGAGGCCCTCGCAGCTCTCGTCGTCAACAAGATCCGCGGCACGCTGAACGTATGCGCTGTCAAGGCTCCCGGCTTCGGCGACCGCCGCAAGGCAATGCTCGAGGACATCGCCGTTCTCACGGGCGGACGCTGCATCACTGAAGACCTCGGTATAAAGCTCGAAAACGTTCAGATCAGCGATCTCGGTCAGGCCAAGCGCGTCACCGTCGACAAGGAAAACACGACTATCGTCGAAGGATCCGGCTCTGCTGCCGACATTCAAGGCCGCGTCAAGCAGATCCGCCGTCAGATCGAAGAGACCTCTTCTGACTACGATCGCGAAAAGCTGCAGGAACGTCTCGCGAAGCTCGCTGGCGGCGTAGCTGTCATAAACGTCGGCGCTGCTACCGAGCCGGATATGAAGGAAAAGAAGGCTCGTGTGGAGGACGCGCTGCATGCGACCCGCGCTGCGGTCGAGGAAGGCATCGTCCCGGGCGGTGGTGTTGCTCTGATCCGCGCTGCCAAGGCCATCGACTCCCTCTCGCTCGACGGCGACGAAGCCATTGGCGCGAGTATTATCAAGACAGCCGTTGCTGGCCCGATCCGCCAGCTCTGCGCCAATGCAGGCGTCGAGGGTTCTGTAGTCGTCAAGGAAATCCTCAGCCAAGAAGGCAATATGGGTTACAACGTGGCTACCGACACATACGAAGACCTGCTCAAGGCTGGTGTCGTCGATCCTACCAAGGTAACGCGCTCTGCGCTTCAGAACGCAGCATCCATTTCCGGACTGCTCCTGACCACCGAGTGCATGATCACTGATCTTCCTGAAGAGAAGCCAGCTGCTCCAGCGGCGCCTGATATGGGCGGCATGGGTGGCATGGGCGGCATGATGTAGTCGCCGATCAGCTACGCTTCTGCGAAACCACTTTCAGCGGCTCCCCCGGGAGCCGCTTTTTTGTGGGTTCCTGCCACGGAGATCACGGAGAGGCACAGGATCATGTTGTGTTTTCTTCGCCCCCGCTCTTTACCGTCTGCCGGTGTTGGTTCTGGCGTGAGCAGCGCGAGCCAGAACCAACGCTATATGATCCTAGATTCTGAAATGGCTCGCGGCTATCTGCCGTAAACTGCTTCGCTACAGAAGCTTACGCCACCTCATTCACGTTCCATTCAGGAATCTAGGATAATCAAGCCTTTTTGAATGTGGCATAAGATTCCTTCGTCTCTCCGCGCCCTCTGTAGTGAAAAATAGATACAAGCTGCGGCCTGAATCGAGTTCTCTTTCAGAATCACCGATACGGCGTGATGCTCAGTGAAACATTCAGCACCGTGTAGCTGTCGAGCTGACCGTCGAGGTAGCCCCAGTAACCGCGCGTGTCCCCGGTCTGCTCGAAGCGAATTATGCGCTCGCCACCACTGATTGTAGGCACTCGAGTTTCCAATGCGTTCTCATTTGCATTGTCGGTCAGCAGAAACCCCATCGCTTCTTCGAGGCGTCCGCTGTACGGCGAGAAAAGGCTAGATAGATGGGTTTGCTCTAGCGTGAGGTATTCCTTGGTAATAAGGCTCTTTTTGGGGTTCACGGAAACCTTCCGCGCTGGGAACTCGAGGACGTCGCCCGGTCCCAGCACGCTGATTCTAACTCCCTGTAGCCCTACTTCGTTGAACGTGGCCTTGGCCGCATCTACGGCGACGACGGTGCCGGCGCCTATCACGGTAGCCTTGTCTCGCGATGCATCGTACACGAAGGCTGTATCTTCGTCGATGCCGTAGCCAAATGCCTGTTGAGCATCTGCAGCGCTGACCGCGACGATCAGGCGGCCGAGCCGAGCTTTCCTGTCGAAGTGCTGATCAATCACGCCGTGGGGGAAAAATCCAAATCCATCGCCGAGTACCAGAGGCCCGTTTTCCTGGGACTCCATGCCAGGGTAATCTTCTCTGACGCCGAA
>JAAHGR010001028.1 GCA_010672425.1 Symploca sp. SIO2E6 | reverse complement strand
TAAGATTATGAGAAAGTTTGCCCTTAAACCGTTGCAGTTTTGCTTACTATGTCTGGGTGTGGCTCTGATAGTTATCTTCACAGTATCGACACCCAGCCTCAGCATTCCAGCAAATTCCCCAGCCATCAAAATGGCTCGTCCCACCTGGGATACAGGTTGGTTTCAGACAGAAGTTCTGAAATTGTTGCTCGAAGATCTGGGGTACGAAGTAAAGCAGCCAGTTACCCGTACTGCAGAAGAATTCTACCAGGATGCGGCTCAAGGTGACATCGACCTTTGGGCTAACAGTTGGTTTCCCAGTGTCAACCAATATCATGAACAGCCTGATATTAAAGACAAAGTAGAAGCAGTTGGCTTTGTGGAAAAAGGTGGAGCACTGCAAGGCTACATGATTGATCAACTTAGTGCCGATCTCCTGAACATTAAAAGTCTAGAGGACTTCCAAGACCCCAACATTGCCAAGGAATTTGATGAAGATGGCAATGGTAAAGCTGAGCTCATCGGTTGTAATCGAGAGTGGTCTTGTTCAGAAATTATTGAGCATCATCTAGAGGTCTATGGGTTACAGGATACCGTCGAGCAAGTACAAGGGGATTACTCTCCCTTGATGAGCGACGCCGTTGCCCAATATCAACGGGGAAAACCAATCCTATTTTACAATTGGACTCCTAACTGGACTTTAGGAACATTGCAACCAGGCAAGGATGCAGTTTGGTTGGAAGTGCCATTTTCTAGCTTGCTAGAAGACCAAGCAGATCTCGAAGACCAAACAACTATTGCTAAGCTACCGGGATGCACCTCTAAACCCTGCAATATCGGCTTTCCTCCCAATGATATTCGCGTAGTTGCTAATACTGCTTTCTTAGAAGCTAGACCAGATGTAAGAAAACTCTTGGAGTTGTTTGAGATTCCCCTAGCTGATATCGCAGCTCAAAATGCTCTGATGGTAGCTGGTGAAGGGGAAAATACTGATATTATCCGCCATGCTCAACAATGGATTCAAGACAATCGCCCTCAAGTAACCTCATGGTTAAGGTTAGCTAAAGATGAAGCCATTGATCAAGGGCAATCAAACCAGACTATTTCCCAACCAAACCAAGCAGAAGAGCCAGCTGACAATGAAACCTTGACAGAACCTCAAACTCTCAAGGTGGCGACTCAGCGATTTGAACCGTTTGTAACCTATGAACAGCGAGAATACGGAGGCTTTAGCATTGAACTTTGGGAGATGATTGCCAAGGAAATGGGAGTCGATTACCAACTTTACGGGGTAAACTCCGTTGCCAAACTCCTAGATGATATCGAACGGGAAGAAGCAGATGTCGCGATCGCAGGGATTGGTATTACTTCAGAACGGGAAGGAATCCTCGATTTTTCCTTACCTTATTATGTCACAGGTCTACAGATTTTAGTGCCAGACCATGCCTCTGGAGGAGCTCCCAGTATAATGACCAAGATCCTTGCCGCTTTGCTCTCACCTAAGCTCTACTATGGAATTGGTGGTTTTATTCTGGTGTTACTGATAACGGCTAACATTATTTGGTGGACAGAACATAAGCACAATTCTGACTTTCCTCAGAACTATTTCCAAGGCATTTGGGAAGCTTTTTGGTGGGCTGCTGTTACAGTAACTACCGTTGGCTATGGCGACAAAACACCGAAAAGATTTTTTGGTCGTGTCTTTGGCCTAATCTGGATGTGTGCTGGGTACTTTGTCTTCGCCTTTTTTACTGCTAGTATTGCCACTACCTTCACTATTTTAGAACTGCAAGGTGATATCAACGGCTTAGAAGACTTATTCGGTCGGCGTGTCGCTACCGTTACTCACAGCAGTGCCGTTACTTACTTACAAAATCAGGAAATGATCCCAAAAGAGTATGATACCAAAGAAGACGCCTTTCTCGCCCTGCAATCTGAGGAGGTAGAAGCTATTGTTTATGATGCCCCTATCCTGGAATACTATGCCAGCCATAATGGCAAAGGGGAAGTCCAAGTTGTTGGTCCAGTGTTTGACAACCTTTCCTATGGTCTTGCCATTCCCCAAAACAGTCCTTACCGCAAACAGATTAATCTAGGTCTCCTCAAACTGATGGAGAATGGAACTTACGAACAGCTGCGTCAGAAGTGGTTTGGTTAGGGAATTGGGAATTGGGAATTGGGAATTGGGAATTGGGAATTGGGAATTGGGAATTGGGAATTGGGAATTGGGAATTGGGAATTGGGAATTGGGAATTGGGAATTGGGAATTGGGAATTGGGAATTG
>JAAHGR010001027.1 GCA_010672425.1 Symploca sp. SIO2E6 | reverse complement strand
ACACGGAACAGTAAGAGGGCAAAAAAATGAACAACCAAACCCACGTCGGCAGCACAGAAGCATCCTTCATGCTAGGCATCTCTGATGCCAGAGTCCGCCGCCTTCTCTCTCAAGGGCGAATCAAAGGTGCCACCAAGCAAGGTCGGGTCTGGATGATTCCTCTATATAAAGGAATGCCCGTGGTCATCGCCGGACGCAGAGGCCCGAAAGGTACTTGGTACAAGCGCCCCAGACAAGTGGAAACCTGCGTCCTCGTGAACCGGCAAACTATTGCCAGCAATGCAAAGAATAATCAAAATGAGCCGCCGATTGTGGTAAAGCTTGGCAAACATAGCCATCAATGTCATCAATTAGATATCAAAGGCCCCTGCCGCCTGGTCTATACACCCCAAGGTTTAGGACCCTGCGGTGCTCGCTTGTGGATTGAAGCCGCCGCCCAGGTGCCGATGGTCAGAAGAAGTTTTTACTGAGATCTTGCACGCCTGCAGGAAACATGCTTGTGGAGTTAGGCAACAGCTCATCTGGCAACAGGCAAAAGTCATAAGATTTGACTGTTTAAGTGCTGAAATTGATTGCTCTGGCTTACGGTATTAAGTATTTTTGTACTGGTGCAAGATGTGAGTTTTAGCCAAAGAAGAGAATCAGCGATCGCTAATATTGCCCAATCAAGAGCCCCCCAACTGGCTGCGCCCCCCCGGCTACGAAGCAATACTGCTCGGTTAAGGGAGTGTGGGAGAGGGATTTGAGCTTATCTGAGCAGTATTGGGATGCGAGGAGCACCAACAATGTACCGCATAGCAGAGTGAACTGCTGTATGCGATCGTTTCCGGAATTTTACTGACAATGCTCAGTTGCACAAATTTTGGACTTTGATTTGCCAAAGTCTTACCCTATCTGGGTTTGAGGACAATTTTAAGCCCCAAATCGACACCACTCGCCAAATCGCTGAAACCCTCATTCTGTCGTTGAGGTGCGTCGATGCCTTACAGGGAAAGGGTTTGAGGGGTGTATTTTTTGCAATTTTGGGCAGTTGGTGTTACTATAATTAGACATGCGTCGATTTGGCGGCTGAAACCCTTACTGGGTAAGGCTCCTCAGACGAGCTCCCTACCGACTGGGTTAAATCGGACTAGTTGTAAACTTTAACGCAACTTTTCAAGAAGTCGGGACTGAAACTAAAAACCCTACCGACTGGGTTAAATCGGACTAGTTGTAAACGTATTTGCTACTCCAAGGGGAGGCTTCAAAAATACCCTACCGACTGGGTTAAATCGGACTAGTTGTAAACTCAAGATTCGTGATTCCATGACCTGTTTTGTTTTGATCGACCCTAACGACTGGGTTAAATCCGAGATATTGCACCATTCTCGATAACCCACAAGGGGTTAAAACCCCTTGCTCATAGTTAAAGTCGTCTAAAGACGACTGGGTAGGATTTAAGTCCACAAAGCGTGGACTTGAGCTATTAACCGGTGAGTTTAAACTCTGGGCGGGTTTTGGTTATTGTTGAGAATGGTGCAAGATCTGAGTTAAATCGGACTAATTGGAAGAGAAGCACATAGTGCTCTCTTCTCTATGTCAAAAATGATTATTATTATCAAACTTGAGTCGAAGCGATCGCATCACCGTGCATCGGCGGGAAGCCCATTCCTTCTCTAGATGGGAGGGATAGCCGCCCGCCGCTTTGCCTCGCGTTGCTCACCATGCTTCGCATTCGCAAATGTTGTTTGTTTTTTGTTTTTTGTTTTTTGACAAACAACTAACAACTAACAACTTGCTAACGCTTGCATCCCACGTAATGCAAGTCGTGGGATGAGCTTAATTCGTTTTGTTATACGTACTGGCGCGACACAGCTAAAATGGTGGAATAGATGTAGGTTGGGTCGAGGCAACGAGACCCAACGTTGGAGCGGGTTGTGTTGGGTCACTTTCTAAAGCTCTACCCAACCTACATTTTTAGGTGTGTCGCGCCACTACCGGAGTGTTTCGACTTCATAGTGAATGCGATTTTATCGGATATCTCACCGAAGCAGTATCAAGGATGTTAGTCATCAAAGTCGAGTACTATAACCGCATCAAAGTCTTATTCCGTCTAGATTTGAGGATAATTTTAAGTCCAAAATCGACGCACCTCGGCAAATCGCTGAAACCCTCATTCTGTCGTTGAGGTGCGTCGATGCCTTACAGGGAAAGGGTTTGAGGGGTGTATTTTTTGCAATTTTGGGCAGTTGGTGTTACTATAATTAGACATGCGTCGATTTGG
>JAAHGR010001026.1 GCA_010672425.1 Symploca sp. SIO2E6 | reverse complement strand
TACTAGCGGCTGTATATGTAGTTTGGTTCCTGCTTTTGCTCATGGCAGTAGTATACAGCAATTACGGTAACTGTTGCTCTTGTAGGTTGGGTGGAGCTTTCGCGAAACCCAACGCCGACTCTCTGCTGTTGTTTTGTGCTACTATAATTGAATAATGGAGAAGTTGTGCGCCTATAAACCCTCTATAAACTCTGTACCTAGTATGGTTCCATATAATTAGAATTTGTTACCATACATAAGCAATAGCTGATTTCTTATATATGGCATGGCTCTGGTATACGTTATCCATGTCAGCCTACCTAGCGAGTTACCTTCCTCTCAGATTTGTTTTCCTCGCCCTGTTCCCAGCTTCATTTTGATAGTCAGTCTCCATGTGGGCAGGTTCGGCGTCACGTCATCCCTAACGGGTGGGGCTTTCACCCACATCATTTTACAGTTATCCCAGAGCTATTTATAAGGCGACCTCTGGGACTCTAGGCTATTTATTGACCTAGAAACGAATCGCACTGCAGCAGCGCTTGCGCTATCGCAACTCTAAATTGTTATTTTGTGCTATTATTTAATAATGGGAAAAGCGTGCGCCTATAGACCCTCTGTGAACTCTATGCCTGGTGTGGTTCTATCACCAGTAAGTCCCTAGGAAATTGAGGCCACATTCATCCAGAATCAGATAGCGATCGCTCTTCTAGCTCTATAATCACCTGCACCTCGATTTCTCTGATCGCGAGCCGGTATAGCTTTGAGAGCTTACAACTCTTTTTCTTTATAGTCTATTACAGATTTTTTGCCCACAAAATTTGCTCACGCTAAGTTTGAAATCAGGGAAGGGAAAATATGCAAGAGGGTGAAAGGTAAAGAAGAGTACCGACTAGAGTACAGCAACTCGAAAACCGATATCATCCGTCACTACATAAAAATCAAAGTTTTCTAGAGCAGTCAAATTAGGAGTTTTAAGAAATTGCCGTCTAGCCAAATGTTGAATTTTCCGAATTTCCTCCGGAATTGGCAAACTGACTCCAGCTATCTTTATCCTGTTACCTTTTTTCGATATCTGTGCAAGTTTAACTGCTGCTTCTGCAAGCTCTCCACGGGCAAAATGAGCCATTGCACGAGCGTATATTTGTAACTGAGGAAATTTACTCAGGGGTTCTGCCAAGGTTTCGACTACCAGTTCTAACCGCACCAATTCTGTTATATCTTGATGATTTAATTGAGCATAGGCTGAGGCTAGTTCCCTCGCAGCATTTTTTGGTTGCTTGTAGGCTAAAGCTGTCCACTGCTGAGCTTGAGCAAAATCTTGAATATCGGGATTCTCACTGTAAAGTGGCAGCTGCACGTATTCCAGCAGAAAGTCAGATAGCTGAAGAACCCGCTGTTGACCAAAATTAGCATCTGCTTGTAATTGCTTCAGCAATTCATGCCGCACTTCCCCATCCATCTCGTAAAGTTCCCTTCCCACTTCTTCACACAGAGGTGAGAGCAAGATATCTGCCACTGCTACCCAAGGGATATCCAACACTCGATCGTGAATATCCAGCTGAAAGTTAATCCACAGATGGTAGAGTAAGTCAGCTGTCAGTGCCAAAGGGAAGGCTGCATGGTAAGCTAGATAAAGGTGAGGTTTGCCAAAGCGTTTTTCAAAGGAGGCAATGCGCCGGTTCGCAGAGTCAGGTTTCATGCTAACCAATCTATGGATTTAGCCTTTTTACAGAGTAACCCAACAATCCAGAACATTAGCGTTGAATTATGGGATAAACCAGAAGATACCGTAGGGGCGGGTTCACCAACCATCTAGGACATTAACCAATCAATCATCTAAACCCGCCCCGGTTGCACGGATGATGGTTAGTGGCAGACGCCGGGGCGGGTTTAGCTAAGTTATCGTTGATTATCCCAATTGTAGGTGAACCCGCCCCTACATGGTTTATATTTGGTATGGTTAGCCTTCCTTGAATTATGAGATAAACCAGAAGATACCGTAGGGGCGGGTTCACCAACCATCTAGGATATTAACCAATCAATCATCTAAACCCGCCCCGGTTGTACGGATGATGGTTGGTGGCAGACGCCGGGGCGGGTTTAGTTACAGCAGTTTGCTCTGCTATGCGGTACAGTCTTGATCCCCCTCGCATCCCCCTTGAATCCCCCTCCCGTCCCCCTTTGAATCCCCCTCCCTTCCCCCTTTGAAAGGGGGAAGCCAGAGGATGCTACGCTTTTACTTCCACGGGAAGCCAGAGGATGCTACGCTTCTACTTCCACGGGGACTTCCG
>JAAHGR010001025.1 GCA_010672425.1 Symploca sp. SIO2E6 | reverse complement strand
CGCTTACCCGCCCCTACAATATTAAATTTGAGAATTGAGAATTGCTGTAGGGGCGGGTTTAGGGTCACCCTTATCGAATTCAACGACAATTTTCAAACAAAACCCGCCCTGACGGTAACCGGGGAATAGAGAATTGGTAATTAGGGATAGGTTACGCTAACCGGTGACGTTGTTGGGCGGGTTTTGAGCCTATATTTTGGTTGAATGGGATAGGTTATCACGCTTACCCGCCCCTACAATATTGCACATTCTATATTTATCTACAGGCGATCGCGTGCTTTTTTCCACCTCTATACTAGCAAACTTTCTTACGGTAGTTCACCAACATGCTTTAAAACTGCATTAATAAAGCGTTGGCTAAAATAGATACCTGAATTGCGCATGGCACGTAAGAATGGATTAACAGCATCAATTTCTCCAATTTCCTTGGCCTTAATGAGCAAACCAACAGAACCAGTTACATTTAACTGTAGGGATTGAGCCACCTTGCGTCCCGTTAATTCATCAATCAGTACTAAGCTTGCTTTTTGTTCTAAAGCCAAAGCAATAACAGCAGCTTCTCCCCGATCCAATGTCGGCAGTAGCAATTGCATTTGGGTTGGCGATTGAAGGGATTCTACCTGAATCCAAGATTCCTCGGCAAGGATAATTGTCCCCGGCGCTGTGGATTTATAAGCAGATATTTCCTCTGCAACAGCTTCGGGAATGAGCAAGTTACCGACTATTTTTTGCATCAAGGGTAATTGCCCAATCTTAGCGAAGGCAATCAGAGGAGTAGCATTGCTAACAATTTTATTCATGCAACGGGAGTTGTGCAATTCCAGCTAAGTCAGTTGTTAGAGTTGATTCATCGTAGTCAAAGACGATAATGCCTTTAGTCGATAGTAAATCCATAAAGGCAAGTCGGTTCATGCCAGCAAATTCTGCTGCTTTACCTAGGGATAGCTTTTTTTCTTGGTAAAAAGCAATAGCAGCGAGAAGTCGAATGTTTTGAGTTAGGTCTTGAACACCCATCTTTAAAGCAGCGAGGATGTCTTGGGAAACTTCCAGAGTAATGGTTTCAGTATTCATCAACAGAAAATGTGAAAATTGAGAATTGAGAATTGAGAATTGAGAATTGAGAATTATTGTAGGGGCGGGTAATGGGCCACCCTTACCGAATTTAACGACAATTTTACAACAAAACCCGCTCTGACGGTAACCTGGGAATGAAGAATTGGTGATTAGGGATAGGTTGCGCTAACCGGTAACGTTGTTGGGCGGGTTTTGAGTCCTATATTTTGGTTGAATGGGATAGGTTATCACGCTTACCCGCCCCTACAATATTAAATTTGAGAATTAAGAATTGCTGTAGGGGCGGGTTTAGGGCCACCCTTATCGAATTCAACGACAATTTTCAAACAAAACCCGCCCTGACTGTAACCGGGGAATAAAGAATTGGTGATTAGGGATAGGTTAAGCTAACCGGTAACATTGTTGGGCGGGTTTTGAGCCTATATTTTGGTCGAATGGGATAGGTTATCTCTAAACCCGCCCCTACAATATACATTGTATATTTACCTATAGGCGCACACCTATTCCATTGTTCATAACAATAGCAAAAAACAGCAGAAAACACAACCAAATCCTCAAAAACTAGAGAGAATTTGCGTTGGGTTTCGCTTCGCTACACCCAACCTACAATACCGAAGCAATTCCACCTTACCCAAGGTATTGGATAAGCGATCGCTTCGTGTTTAAATTATGATGATGTAGTGCAAACATCTTGCTCGCTAATAATACAATAAGAATCAATTTACTGTAGGGGCGGGTAATGGGCCACCCTTATCGAATTTGACGACAATTTTCAAACAAAACCCGCCCTAACGTTAACCGGGGAATGAAGAATTGGTAATTAGAGATAGGTTGCGCTAACCGGTGACGTTGTTGGGCGGGTTTTGAGCCCTATATTTTAGTTGAATGGGATAGGTTATCACGCTTACCCGCCCCTACAATATTAAATTTGAGAATTGAAAATTGCTGTAGGCGCTGGTAATGGGTAATCGTTATCGAATTTGACGACAATTTTCAAACAAAGCCCGCCCTGACGGTAACCGGGGAATGAAGAATTGGTGATTAGGGATAGGTTACGCTAACCGGTGACGTTGTTGGGCGGGTTTTGAGCCTATATTTTAGTTGAATGGGATAGGTTATCACGCTTACCCGCCCCTACAATATTAAATTTGAGAATTGAAAATTGCTGTAGGCGCTGGTAATGGGTAATCGTTATCGAATTTGACGACAATTTTCA
>JAAHGR010001024.1 GCA_010672425.1 Symploca sp. SIO2E6 | reverse complement strand
AATAGCCTTTATCACCCCAGACTCATCCGGTTCATTAAACATAGGCGTAAAACAAATTTTTCTGTTAATACAATAAATCGCAGCAAACGGAAATGTCTTGCTTGGTGCATACTCCAGGCTAGCGCTATCTCCTATTGATTCTGGGATTACCATCATCACACCGCTCAATATCTACCCATTTAGCAGGTTTCGCTGGCACTTTGATTAGCCGCTGCATGTGTCCGTGGCGATAGCGCTCCTCTAGCACATCAGCCACTGTGTCAAAATCCAGGCTCCAAGTCCTCAGGGGCTGAGGTTCTACTACTGATCCCTCTACTAGTTCTTCATCAATAGTCACCACGTCATCTTCAGCGATAGAGTGATTTTGTACGGCAGATTGATGTGACAGTTCTGGCACAAGGGGCTGTGACACCCCCTCCCCCCCCTTATCGGTGTTGGGGCTGCTGACTAATTCGGTGTATTCCTTACTGGGAGTCGGTTCTAAATATTCAGCATCGTTTTTTGACTCAGAAGTGCTGACTAATTCCTGACTGGGTTGCTGACTACTTATTTTTTCCTCAACCACAGTAGTTTCAGTCAAATTATTCAGCACTTGAGCAGAGATAGTAGGGGAGGGGGGGGTATCTGTGTGACAGTTACCTTTCTTAACTTCATATCCGGGCAAGGAATAGAGGTTATAGCGCTTATCACCAGGGGCTGGGGCACAAAATATCAGCTTCTTGTCCACCATCCGATTGAGTGCGCTGTAGACACTCCTCCCCGTCTCTTTTGTCATTCCCAGTAATTCGATAATTTCCCGTCCAGACAATCCAGAGCGGTGAGAATTTGCTTCCATCACTGCCAAAATCCGCTCCTTGTGACTGGCAGTTTCAACGGAGTCTTTATCGCTAACCTCTCCCAGATTTATCCAGCTGTTATCCTCTGGGTTAAACTCGATAGTAAGGTTTGTTCCCTCGCTGTCTCGGCTAAAGGCTGAGAATAAGCGCCTGGGGTCTTTGGGATTGATTTTTCCTTTACCTGGATAGTCCATCTCCCATGTGCCCCAAACTGCACCTGCGATCGCACTACTACCACGCAGACGATGGACTCCACGAGCTTCCCGGTCTTTATTAGTATGGTGAATCAGGACACCAGAAGCACTGTACTTGGTGAAAAGCTCTTTGAGGGTGTAGATGTTATCTGCAAACTCAGCTGAGTTTTCCGACATCTCCATTCCCAGGGAAATGCGTTTGAGGCTATCGACAATTACCAAGTCGGGGCGATAGTCTTCTAGTATTTCCTCAAGTTCACCCAGCTGGGAAATATCCCATTGGGGTAGCACCTTGAGATACTCTTTATCTCGCTTGCGGAAACCTCGTTTGAGGAGCTTGGCGCGGGTACTTTGGAGACTTTCATCTGTGCTAACCAGTAGCACCTTACCCCGAAGTGATTTCTCTCCCAGAAACTGACTTTCCCCAGTGGCGATGCTGAAAGCTAGGTCAATTGACAGCAGGGTTTTACCACACTTAGGAGGCGCGGCTAGTATAACCGTTTCCCCTATAGGCAGCAAACCAGGAACCAAATAGTTCAATCCTTCACTTTCTAAGTCGAGCAATTCTCCCAAGTCTAGAGATTTGGGCTTGGCTACCTCTGTTGAGCGCTTAACTTCAATAGCACATTCTTCTATCTCAGCCTTGGTTAGACCATAGCGGCTGGCAAGCTGACTCCGTTGCCTGAGATACCGCCGCCTGTTTTTTTCCTGTAGCAGCGCCAGCAAGTCTAACTCAAAGCGAGTATCTGGATCTGTAACCTTCCCATCTACAGCTGCATGAATTTCCGCTTCAAGACGCTCGATAAAGTTTTTCCGCCAGTCGTAGCTGCTCACGCCGCACCGCTTTCTGAGAGTTTCCAACTCTATATTAATAGAACTGGTGCGCTGACCTCCACACTGCCTCAAATAGAATTTGGCTTGTTCAACAGCTTCATTGATAGAGAGAGGGATATCCTTGATTTGGTCTAACCACTGGTCAAAACGGATGGCTCCCATGATAATCATTGGCACGGCATCATCACCAATGGGAAACAGGAAGCTACTGAGTGATTGCTGTAACTCGAATACATCGACTTGAGAGCCTCCATCCAAAAGCTTGTGCCCCAGTCGTTTGATATTCAGCTCACCCACCTCTGGGTCGAGGGCAATAATATGATGCCCTGGTGCAATGTCCGAGGAAACTGTGTCAGGGGAAATTACCTCGAAATAGGGGCTGAGAATCCGGAGTGAGGCGATTAAGTCAGAAACCCACAGGTAGGGT
>JAAHGR010001023.1 GCA_010672425.1 Symploca sp. SIO2E6 | reverse complement strand
GACGGGGTGACAACTATAGCTACAACCTTTGTTTAGCAATGATTATAGCTTCCTAGCAATTAAAAAAATAGAGGCGGCGAAGGCTGATTTGACCTAAGCGTCTCAACGATTTTATAGGCTTTGGGGAGGCGACCTGGGGAATGATTTACCCGATCATGAGAAAAACACGCCTATTTTTCCTCTATCGGTGCTCGCTAAAAGCATTGATATACAAGAGTTTAAGCTATTATTGTCACCCCGTCAGCCCGATGAGCAACTACTTAACAGAAGTTGAAACGCAATGGATACATCAAGAAATTATCAATTTCATGAAAAAATAGGATTGGTTTTCTCAAAAAAACCTTAGGAGAACTCATCACTTTCGTCACAAATAGGTTGGGTTGAGGTAACGTAGGCGCAAGCCTTCTCGTAGAGTAACCCAAAACTTAATAAATTTCACTGCGATGACCGACCCTAACAATAATGATGACCTGAAGCTCTACATCAAATTCATAGATGACTCGATAATCGCCTACTCTTAGTTTATAAAAGCCTGACCAGTTTGCAGTTAGGGGAAGAGGGGAAATCTGCTCAAAGTTGTTCCTTAACCAGTCAATTTTGTTGAGAATCCGCACTCGCACTGCCTGAGTTAGATTATCTAAATCAGTTATAGACTCTGGTTCAAAACTAAGAGCATAACTCATTTTTCGCTATTCCATATCTTTGATATACTTCCTCTGCGGGAATTGTCGCCCTTCCTGCGGCGCGTTTTCGCTGTATTTCTAATAAATTTTGCTTGAAAGCTTCTTTTACTTCTTTTTCCTGATCGGGATCACCAAAATATTGGTCAAGAGTTTCATCTACGGTATACCGAATTAACTCTTGTAGTTGTTGCTCCGTCATATCCTTGATTTGCATTGTTATGCCTTACCCATGATAAATTTCTATACCATCCTGCATGATTATATCAATTAGGAGAAAATAGAGCAATGAAAAGTAGGTTGGGTGAAGCGTAGCGGAACCAAACGCCAACCTGCAGCTGTTGGATTTCGCTTGTTAAAATCTTGTGTCAATTATGAGATTTAAGTTTTCTTGCCCAATGGTTGATTTGGTGGTATTATTTTAAATAATGGAGTAGGTGTGCGCCTATAGAGTCTGGTCAATTACAACATGTGATCGCACAGTCTGCTAGTGTAGGCGATAAGCTTAGCTGGTGCATCAATGCAATCGCAACCCTCGGATAAATTTGTGGTGGACAACAATGAAGTCGTAGTTATCACCAGGAGCAATAAGCCCGATGTCGCGCTCATTGCCAAGGATGAACTCTCTAGTTTATTGGAGACGGTTTATTTGTTGAAATCCCCAGCCAATGCCCAGCGTTTGCTCACAGCATTATCTGAGTCCAAAGAGGAAGATAATCAACCAATTTCAACTCAAACAGTCAATGAGTTTTTACTTGACAAAAATAATACATTTTTTGGATAAGCGATCACGGAATAGGCTTCTAGCCTGTGTCAACAATATTAATCCTTCTGGAAGCAACGATGCTGTTCAATTAATGCAGAAAAATCCTTAGCATTTACCTCTCCATAGACTTGATTTTGTGGTTGAGCATCAACCCGATCCATTAATGCTTGAAATGCTGCTTGATCATTTCGATGCTCTAGGACATATTTTTTCAGTTGTCCCATTGTCATCATTTTAAAGTCAGACTTCATTGACAAACCTCCAATTTCCATGGTTGGTAGATTTCAATCAAAATTTCTTCTCCTGTGAGAATAATAGCATTTCCAGTTCTCTCATCTAAACGAACCATCTCTACAGAGAGATACATGGTTGTGAGATTCTGACATAGCTGGAAGCATCGAAATGCCTGTTGAATCGTTGGCAAGTATTCTAACTCCTCTTCACTATAGCTTAATCATCTCACAATGTAGTGCGAGCATCTTGCTCGCGTCGTTCTGTTTAATCGCGATCGCTTAACCCCATTAAACAATATAATGATTTGGCTAAATCCTGTCTTAGCCCTTGTCCAATATACAGTTTGATTAAAGTATATTCATTTTCAGGCTTGTTCATAGAGTTTCCTTTCATTTCTGCCATGACCACTTCCCAGCCTCAGTCTGGATATACCTTACCAGTATTTGCCTGTGCTGCCGCAGTTGCCGCTCTCCATTGGTTACGCCAATCCCAAGCACTGGAAACGGTATCAATAGACCTAATTAAACCCCCGGAAACTGTAACAATCCCCATCGAACAAGTGGCTGGGATTCGGGAAGGTATGGCACTAGCCGTAACTCGTTCCCAACCAGGTGATAACCTTGACCTTAC
>JAAHGR010001022.1 GCA_010672425.1 Symploca sp. SIO2E6 | reverse complement strand
TACTCAAAGTGCGATCGCCTCTTTGACTGGCTCTCGACAGAGTACTATCAAGAAAATCTTGGAGCGCTACAAAAATGACATCTCAAGTCACAATCAGAACTATGGCTTGAATGGTTACAGTAATCGTAAACCAGGGAAGGATATCAGTGAAGTAATAGATATGGCTGAATTGATTCCCAATGGTGTTGATTAATTACCAAAGAGTATCTTTCACTAGACAGGACACACCCCACTACTGTAAACCATGAGTAGTTAGCATGGGGTGTTTCCGTGAAAATTGACCGCCACGGAAAAGCTAAGATTTTGTCTCAGTCTGAGATTCAGTTGCTCTTTAGTGAGGGGCTGCAATCATCACGCGATCGCACTTTGTTCGGCATCTGTTTATTCTGTGCCTGTCGAGTGAGAGAAGCTTGCACTCTAAGGACTGGGGATGTCTATGATAACTCTGGTATGGTTTTACCCAAACTGATAATCCGTAAAGGTAACACCAAAGGAAAGTTAGCAACCCGTACTATCCCCATCATCTCTGACTTGAGAACATTATTAACCAACTATTACCCAGACGCGGGTGTTATGTATCTCTTCCCTGGACGAAATGGAGAGTTTTTCCAACCTGACTCAGCAGACAAAATCTTGAGAAAAGCTTGTAGACGGGTGGGGTTAATCGGTGTGAGTAGCCACAGTTTCCGGAGGACAGCACTAACCCAGATGAGTGACAATGGGACACCACTAAGGGTAATCCAAGAGATATCAGGACACCGAAATCTACAACAACTCCAAGCCTACATTGAGGTTAGAGATGAGCAAGTCTTAGGAGCAGTCACCGGACTAAGCTTACTTTCCCCAGTCGAAAATGAGTCCGGAAAATCCCTATTTTCCGGACTCGAACCCCATCTTACCCACAATGACCATACCCAGACTACTCAGGAGCCATAGTCAATAATGATTCTTGTGGTGGTGAAGGAGTACTGTTGCTTGGTGTGGTTTTAGGCAAGCATCCTGACATTACTACAATCAGCCACAATGCCCCGATACTAGCCATTGCTAAAGCAATTCGATTCTTAGTCATTGAAGGCCATCTCATACCCTTCAAAAAGCTCAAATTAGGCAAGGTTGGCAAAGTAAAGCTACCATCATCTACATACTCTCTCCTCACTTTCTTGAGAGTCCTTTTATCAAACTCGAACCATTCCCCATGAACCCTATAAGCTGAGTATTTTTCATGGAAGTATTTCTCATCCTCTGTGACATCATCAGTCTCAAACCAGTCGATTAACTCTAATGGATAAGGAGATTGGGAACTGTTTAACTCAGCTAGTCTCGCTTGCACAGAGCGCGTTGTTAGCCCAATCTTGTAGCGGTCACTTCCTACTGCATGAATCAAGTAGACGTAACCCGGTTTGTTTCTGTAAGCGCTGTCGTCAAACATAATCCTCTCAATGTTAGTAAATCAAGTCTTCATTACGTAGAGGTTGATTGCTTACTATAGGGATTGTTGTAAATAAGTAATTTCTCAAGAGATAAACTTCACCATAATGGACTAAAGCTACTTTGGCATCCATTTTATAAACGTAAGTAGGAAGGTTAGCTGGTTTTTGTTTAAGAAAGTTTTTGTTCATTGTCCTCCTCTTAATTGTTTGTACTAGATACACCCTTTTAGCAAATTTATTTGAACACTATCTTGCTAGGATGAATGAGTTTATCACAAGGTTTACACTTCATTCTTTTATCTTTGCGATTGCCTGTTAGCGTTGAGCCACAGTGTGGGCAAGTCGGATTTTGACGCAAGTCAGCCACACCCCCTATAGTCGATTTTGACTTTTTGGCCTGACTGCCAGTCAACTGTTGCTGTGTAGTGTTTTCAGCGATTGGTGAGTCAGACTGGTCAAAATGGCTGACTGACTCGTCTGACCCGTTTTGACCCTTGTAATCAGTAATTTTTGTACTAACATTACTGATAGTTTCATAGTCGAATTCGACATTATCGAGGTTGGGAAGGAAAAACAGTTTAGGTGATTTAGCATCCAATACTAGAGCCAACCTTAATTCTCTTGCAGTATCTACTATCCGATTATTTTGCTCTTCAATGTATGGTTCTAATAGTGCTAAACTGCTCTCCAAATTTTTTACACTATAAGCAGGTAAAACTTTCTTGCCATATTTTTCTATATACATCCGTATTTTTCCAGTATCTATTACTATCTCTGTGAACAAATCACGGTCGTCATCTTTGAAACCAGGTATCAATGAAGTCATTACAGATTGACCAGATACTATCCATCCCATACCTGTATGGTGAGCTTGGCGAAGTA
>JAAHGR010001021.1 GCA_010672425.1 Symploca sp. SIO2E6 | reverse complement strand
TCCTATCCATTGGTACAATGGATAGGAAGCTGGGGGAGCTGGAGAGACGTGGGGACGTGGGAACGTGGGGACGTGGGGACAAGGGAGAAAGGGAGAAAGGGGAAATATTTCCCATTCCCGAACAACGAATAACAAACAACCAACAACCAACAACCAACAACAAACAACAAACAACAATTATCGATATTACCGGAGATTGGATATCCCTAGGCGGTGTAGATTTACAGATTAATGGAGGTTTAGGGTTAGCGTTCACTGACTTGAGTCCTACCGATATTGAGCAATTGGGGCAAATTTGTCAATACCTGTGGCATCAGGGAATCGATGCTTTTTTGCCAACTCTAGTTACCACATCTATCGAAAAAATTCAGCGATCGCTTGCTGTACTATCGGATTTTGTCACATCCCAACCCCAACCAGCAGCTGAAATTTTAGGTGTCCACTTAGAAGGGCCTTTTCTCAATCCCCAAAAGCGGGGGGCACATCCAGGGGAGTACTTGCTACCCTTAACGATAGAGAAGGTGCAGCAGGTGTTGGGAGATTACGCTCCGATTGTCAAGGTGATGACTTTGGCTCCAGAATTAGATCCAAAGGGAGAGGTAATTCCTTATTTGCGTTCTCTGGGAATTACTGTTAGTCTAGGTCACTCCTTGGCAACTGCTGCCCAAGCTGAAGCAGCTTTTAAATTAGGGGCATCAATGGTAACTCATGCTTTTAATGCGATGCCAGGGTTGCACCATAGGGAACCGGGTTTATTGGGAGCTGCGTTAAGTAATCCTCAGGTTTATTGTGGGATGATTGCTGATGGTCAGCATATTTGTCCCACGATGATGCAACTGCTATTGCGTGCTGGTGGCTATGAGCAAGGTATTTTTCTGGTGAGTGATGCTTTAGCACCTATTGGCTTACCTGATGGAGTATATCCTTGGGATAGCCGTCAGATTGAAGTTAAGCATGGTACAGCAAGGTTACCGGATGGTACTCTTTCGGGAACAACTTTGCCGTTGTTGGTGGGGGTAGAAAATTTAGTCAAGTGGGGGATTTGTGATGTAGAGAGTACCATTGCTCTTGCTACAGAAGCTCCTCGGCAAGCAATCGGTTTACCAGGAATTGGTACGGGTAAACCAGCTAGATTATTACGCTGGCATTGGGATAAAGAGACAGGTAAATTGACTTGGGAATGCTTATTACTCTCAAGAAACTAAGGAATTGGGAATTGGGAATTGGGAATTGGATTTTGCCTGTTTCTTGAACTTTGAACTTTGAATTCGCCGTTAGGCACTCATTACTCATTACTCATTACTCATTTTTAGCTGTGCCACGCCAGTAGTTTGCGGGTCAATTAACTGATGGAAAGTTTCGATAGGAATACCCCAGCTATAGTGTCTCATTTGTTGACGCAGGGAAGAACTAGGTAGGGAACCATCTTGATAAATATAAGGATTTCCCCAAAGGGGAAAGGCGTGTATTCCATTAATGCCAACCACTTCTCCTTGGCAATTTAGTAAAGGACCACCACTCATCCCCTTTTGGATATGATTGGTATAACCAATTTGGTAACCTTTCTTCATTGGTTTGGGAAGTAGCAAAGAAACCTCTCCTTTAGTCAACACAAAAATTTCCCTTCCATCCACCTTCATTCCGTGAGGAAAGCCAGCAGCAAAGACATCTTGATTTAACCTTAGCTGGGAAGAGCCTCCGAAAGAGGCAACTGTATAAACTGGATTATTACTACGAAACTGTAACAAGGCTAAATCGTAACCGGAAAAAGTCTTATTTTGTAGTGTAAATGCTTGATGGATATGACTATCAGCAGTCTGAATCTGGTAAGTATTTGTGGAAGTGAGGATGTGACGGTTGGTGAGGACAGTGTACAATTGTCCCCGTCTGTGAATAATAATTCCTGAACTCCAAGTAAGTCCAGAAAGTACTTTGACAGTGATTGCTCTAGCCCGTTGTTGGAGTTGTTTAAAATATTCGAGTTTCAGATGAGGAATGGTTACTATTTTGATTATTTCTAGCATAAATTGTTAAACCAGTAAACTATTATGGCGATAGGTGTTAGGTGTTAGTTGTTAGTTGTTATGTTTTTGAGCCCATGGATACAAAAACCTTGTACTCTTAAATCTTTTTGCTCAAAAGACTAGTTTAGATCTTATTTTTCGGCAATTACATCAATTTGTAATTTTGAATTCGCCTTTAGGCGCTTATTACTCTTGCTGAAAATAGAAATAGCAAAAGGATGGCCTAATCCTTTGATATGACTAGTTTCTAACCTTTTTTTTCGGCGTGAATTGCAAGAGTGCCTATTGC
>JAAHGR010001020.1 GCA_010672425.1 Symploca sp. SIO2E6 | reverse complement strand
AGTAGAATTTGTCCCTCCAGGCACTTCTACTTCAATAGATATAACTGTTGAAAAAGCGCAGGGAGACTTATCTTTATTTCTAAACCACATTCAGAAAAAGGCTAAACAGCAGTTTAGTCAATGGGTTTATGTGCAGCGAAGCCTTCGTATCTTTGAAGATTCAAAGGTATATATCTGTAAGTCCCCCCGTTTGATCGATTGGACTAGAACCCAAGCGCTGAATGATTCCGATGACATTATTGCAGAAATTCTCTCCGCTAACCGTGGATTTCGTGAGGTCATTCGATAATGGGAGCAGAGAAACTTAACTCATTTGCACGAAGTTCTTATGATTATGATTTTCGTCAAGACGCACATCAGCTACTGGCTTGGGGATATCAAGATACTTTACCAGAAATACACTGCAATCTCACAGAAGAGGAAATTACAGGGCTAATTGTGGAGGCGATAGAGAACAGGCTTGATGACCCGTCTACTCCAGAGAAATTTGATCGATACTCTATTGATGAAGAGAAACCAATCGCCGTTGAAGGACGTAAAGGTAAGAAGAGACGTAGATTAGATTTAGTTGTGGTCAGTAGTCATAGCCGCCCAAGACCCAAGTACATCTTTGAAGCCAAGCGATTACGCAAAAATGGTTATCCTATTGGAAAATATGTAGGCGAAGATGGGCTACAGTGCTTCATCCAAGGTGTGTACGCATCACAATACCCCGAAGCAGCAATGATTGGATATGTCCAAAGTGATATTATCAGTTATTGGGAATCGGAATTGAAGCGAAGCTTTCATAAGGATTTAAACAAAGATTTGCGTATCATACAGCTATTGCAAAAAACCCAAGTTTTATCATCCATGTCTGATGTCTGGGTTAGTAAGCATGAACGAGAAGCAGGGAATTTAATAACTGTGTATCATATATTCCTGAATTGTTCAGCGTCTTTTGTCTAAACTCATCTGTTTCCTTATGGCACTGGCATCTTGCCAGTGGGGTTGCTCTGAAAAAAACGGTAAATTAGCGATACTTACTGCTAACAAATAACCAAAATCTAAATCAACTGTTAATAAAAACAGATTAACGAGATGCGCACATATAGAGTCCCTCAAAGATGCGTTATAAGACAAGCTAGTGGCATGGCATACCTAAAAATGTAGGTTGGGTCGAGGCAACGAGACCCAACACAACTCCCTCCCGTGTTGGGTTTCACTTATCCTTCGACCGACGCTACGCGAACGTTACACCCAACCTACGCCCTGCATTTATACCTTAGCTTTGAAAAAGATAGCGATTGCTTATGTGGTTGCTCCAAATGCGTTAACGGTAGGGTGGGTTTTGCTGCAAGGTTATCGCTAAATGCGTTAACGGCAGGGCGGGTTTTGTTGAAAGGTTATCGCCGAATGCGTTAGCGGCAGGGTGGGTTTTGTTGAAAGGTTATCGCCGAATGCGTTAGCGGCAGGGCGGGTTTTGTTGAAAGGTTATCGCCGAATGCGTTAAAGGTGACCCATTACCCGCCCCTACAAATTGACAACTCTACTGTTTTACCATTTGCCACTAAATTTAAAATCAACGAAACTGGAACACACATTCCCCGAATACAAGCTTGTCCAGCCATGATGCGCGGATTAAATGTAATTCTGTCTAAACCTAACATAAATTAATCCTCTAATTGGTTTGCATCTGTGTCCCAAGGACTCAACCAACTGGCGTGACAACCTAAAAATGTAGGTTGGGTCGAGGCAACGAGACCCAACACAACTCCCTCCCTTGTTGGGTCTCGCTCTCGCTCTACCCAACCTACCTAATTCTACTATTTTAGTTGTGCTACGCCACTACAATCATATTAATTATAGAGATGATAATTTTCCTAAAGACTGTTATCCAATTTCACAACATTCTCACCCATTCGTAGGGGCTGGTTTAGCGATAATTTAGGTCATTTTCCCAAATATTGGGTTCAAAACCCGCCCAATATCATCCCCAGGTTAACGCAGACAATTTCTAATGAATATTCAAAAAATTCCACAAATTGATTCTATACAAAAGTTAGCCCAATTTTGGGATATGCACAGTTGGAAGAGATAACAGAAGCAGTTTTTTAGCGAGAAACAGTTGACTTGGCCTTAGATTGTTTGCTATTATTTTACAATAGGAAAATTTGCGCACATATAGAGTCCCTCAAGGATCAGTATGATACAGGCTAGGAGCCTGTTCCACATTATTAGAGTCCCTTTGTAGGGTGTGTTAGCAAAGCGTAACGCACCGCATCGCGGGTACAATCATTTTCACCCAATCGCCTAAATTACACATTCCCCAAGTTATT
>JAAHGR010000102.1 GCA_010672425.1 Symploca sp. SIO2E6 | reverse complement strand
AACAACACTTTATATTAGGCATAACCTGCACCTCAGTACCCCAATGAATTTCTTACTAAATCCTGTAGGCTGGTTGCACGAACTGTCGGAAAAACAGATTACGATCGCGGTCATTCCAGATTTTGCGATTAGTTACTGTCTGCGGCGACTCGCAATAACTGATCGAGCAAAGATTGCCAACTTGAATCTGGAAAAACTCCGACTCATCTTCAATGGTAGTGAACCTATTAATATCGACAAGTTGTCTGAATTCTTGCAGGTTCTTGAACCCTATGGATTACAACCTAGTGCCATTAAGCCTTGCTATGGGATGGCTGAAGCCGTCTTGATGGTTTCCTGCTGTAGTCTTGAAGATTTTCCTAGAGTTTTGACACTGGTCAATGGCTGTAAAGCAATTTCAGTCGGTCAACCTTTGAGTCAGTTTGATGTCCGCTTAAGAACAGAACATGGTCACCTTTGCCGTGAGGGCGAAATAGGTGAAATTGAACTCAGAGGCGGAACGTTAGTAGATGGTTATTTTGAAACTAATAAACAGTTTTACAATTCTGATGGCTTTTTTCCTACTGGTGACCTAGGTGTAATCACTCAGGGAGAGTTGTTTGTAACAGGTCGGCTAAATGATCGCTTCAAGATCAATGGTCAAAGTTATTTTGCAAGTGATTTTGAATATGCTGTACAGTCATTGCCGTTTGTACAACCGGGCAAAGTTTGTACAATTCAGGCAGATGGCCGCATCATCGTCTTAATAGAAGCCAAACAGATCAGTGTTTTCAAGCACGGAATTGAGTACCATCGTCAAGTCAGTGACATCATTCTTCAACAGATTGGTGTTAAACTTCCTGGGGAAAATATACTATTCATTCGTCCAGGGCAACTTGAGAAAACTAGCAGCGGTAAGTTGCGGCGAAAAGCAATTTCTCAAGCTTACCTCAACGGACAAATTTTACTTGCTGCCTTCAACTAGGAGATTTATCACATCACTAGGGGAGAAAGATTAGAGTGTCATGATACTTGAGTCATACAAATTGTTCTATCCCATGCTGGCCATGTTTATCTGGACATTCTTGGTCATGAGCTTGACACTCTCAGTTCGTATATATGATCTTGCCAAAGGACAACTGACCAATGAGTATTTCCAACTTTTTCAGGGGTCAGAGCCCTCACAAGCGATCGTAAAAACCACGAATAATTTGAGGAATCTCATGGAGTTTCCTCCTCTTTTCTACGTGATCGCATCACTGATTATGTTATCGGGGAAGTCAGATCAAGTTTTTATCTCTTTAGCATGGATATACTTCACCTTACGCCTACTTCACAGCCTTATCCATATCACGATCAACAAAGTTTCACCAAGATTTACATTTTATCTGATCAGCAACATCGTTCTACTAACTATGTGGGTACGGTTCTGCTTAGTGATATAATGTAAGTAATACCATACCAGCAGTAATATCATCACCAAAGGAAACATCATGCTCATATTAAAATGCAGTGCCCTAATCTTATTAACAATCTGTTGCTTAAGTTTTTCTTGGGGGTCCGCTGTTTTATTTGCTCGGCCTGAAGGAGCTACAAAAGGCTTCAGTCTCAATTTTTTATTAGACTCAGTATTAATGATTATACAGTTCATTGCAATCATTAAGGCTGAAAACAGCAATTTAATAATAGGTGTAATAGGACTTAATATCTATATAATTTCACTAGCTCTGTTTTGGTGGGCAGTGAAAACAACTAAAGATAAACCTTTGTCTCTTTGCTATTCCCAGGATTTACCAAGTTACATAATTACGACTGGACCCTATAAACTAATTCGTAATCCATTTTACACATCCTACCTTCTCCCTATGCTAGCTGGTGTTTTGGTTACTGATCAACTCTGGCTACTCATAACATTAGTAGTCATGTTGATTCCGTTATATAAAGCCGCTTGCCAAGAAGAAGCTAAATTTTCAGATAGTAGTTTTGCGGCTGAATATAAAGCTTATAAGGAAAGAACAGGAATGTTTTTACCTAACTTATTTTCGTTTAGTACACCCACAGCATCCTCAAGTATCGAAAACTGAGATTGAGACAAGATAACTTCTGAATTATTGCCCAAAATTTAGGGTAGGCATTGGGAGCATACCATTTTAGAAAAAACAATCCCAAAAGAAGGACATGGTAAGGGTTTCAGCCATATTAAATGAGACAAATCGCAACAATGGGATGCTCCCTAGGGATTAGGGTTTAGCGGGGGAAGACTGAAGTCTTTAGGTATAATCCCCCGTTATCTCTACAGGAGTGACTAACCCAGATTTGGTATCACTAATGGAACTGAAGTTAATTTAACTAGGGTATGCTGTATAAGTGTGTAAGCCATGCCAGACAATGGTTTCAAGCATTCTTTTCCTTCATAACTGCAAGGTTTTTGCATCTGTTGGCTCAAAAACCTTGCAGTTGAGCGGGGAAATCCTTGGGTAACCTTGGGGGGGCAAATGCCCAAAACGCGGGATAAATGCTTCATTCCTTCTTACTCATTACTCATTACTCATTACTCATTACTTCCTGAAGCAAACCCTAACTACAGTTGATTAGCTCTAGTACCTTGTTGCTCGGCTATGACCTGATTGAGTATCTCAAGTGCTTTAGCATATTGAGGATCATTGAGTGTACCAATTTTAGTGCGATCCTGCTGTAGTTCCTTACGCTGTGCCTCCGTCAGCTCAAACAGGATATCCGGGGTAATTCCTTGTTTGTTGATATCACGACCATTAGGAGTTAGGTACTTAGCGATAGTCACCGCAAGACCTGACTCATCACCTCGCAGCTTCTTCACTGATTGTACTAAGCCTTTACCAAAAGTCTTAGTTCCTACTAAAGTGGCTCGCTTATTATCCTGTAATGCTCCAGAAAGAATTTCACTAGCACTGGCAGAACCACCATCCACAAGTACTACTAAAGGTTTATCCGTTAACGAGCGATTATTTGCTCTCTGGATGTCGGATTGTCCTTTTCGGTCTACCGTAGAAACAATTGTGCCCTCTGAGAGCCACATCTGGGCGATTTCAATACTTGAGTAGAGTAATCCTCCTGGATTAGACCGTAGATCTAAAACATAACCATTTACCTGCTGCTTTTCTAAATCTTTGATGGCCTCCCGCATTTCCTCAGCAGCATTAGCACTGAATTGATTAAGGCGAATATAGCCGGTATCACCATTAGGACTTTCCTGATAACTATAACGTACAGGATGAATCTCAATCCGTGCCCGTGTAATGAGATAATCAATTTCCTCGTCACCTCTTTGAATGGTTAGAGTTACCTCGGTTCCTGGCTTTCCTCGAATCAGTTGTACAGCTTCGTTGACATCCATGCCTTCAGTACTTTTGCCATCAATCTTAGTAATCACATCCTTTGCTAGGATACCAGCCTCAAAAGCTGGTGTATCCTCAATTGGTGCAATTACCATTAGCTTTTTTGTTTCCTCATCCTGGGCAATCTGAATGCCTACACCAGTTAATTCTCCAGAAGTATCAATCTGCATATTGTTGAACTCTTCTGGGTCCATAAACCGCGTGTAGGGATCTTCCAGCAGCTCCAGCATTTCCCGGATTGCTTTGTAAGCTTCTTCTTTATTGGTGTAAGAGTGAGCATCACCAACATATTGAGTGCGAATTGCTTCCCAATCTACTTGATTGAAAGTAGCATCTACATATTCACGGTTAATGATTTGCCACACTTCATCAACTAGCTCCTTAGGAGTATCCTGTAAGGAAGCAAGAATTTGAGGGGAATGAATACCAGCACCTGTAACCGCAACAGTTGTCAATACTACTGCTGTCGCACCAAGAACTAGACCACGTTTTGAAATTACCATAATCCTTTCACAAGCTGGAGGAAAACTACTGCTAAGGAGTTATGCTCACTTTAGCATAAGCAATATCAAGGAAGCTTCTGAGGAACTACCCACCCTTACTTCGTTGAAGGGTGGGTTTGGTGAACACCCTGCTCCGTAAGCTGGTAAATTCTTGTAAACTCCATCATACTGTTGATTAACCTCCTTTTAGTCTAACGCTTTTTTTATGGTCTCATTCGGCTCGCAAAGTTTGCGATCGCGTGTTCTGACTTTCGGATTGTTTTGTAGATAGTCTTGCAGCCAGTTGCAGCTATTGCCCAAAAGATGATCCACATCCAAGTTCCACACAATTACCGTATTATCAAGACTAGCTGAGGCCAGGGTTTTACCATCATTGCTCCAACTGACGCTAGTAACCCGATCTTTGTGACCTACCAAAGCTTTGAGTAAAGTATCGTCCAACCGCCAGAGTTGAACCTGGTTATCCCAACTGGTAGTTGCTAAAATCTCACCTGTCGGACTCCACACAACTTTAGCAATGCTATCGGTATGTCCTTTTAAAGTTGTCTTTAGCTCTCCATGACGACTCCATAGTTTCACTGTGTTGTCATAACTTGCTGAAGCTAGCTGCTGAGCATCCGGGGAGAAATTAACATCCAAAACCCAATTGCTGTGACCTGTAATAGTTTTTAACAGAACTCCATCTGCTGTCCAGAGAACTACTGTATGGTCATCACTAGCAGAGGCCAGCAACTGACCATCAGTACTAAAACTAACGGCATTGACACGAGCCGTATGACCTCTTAAGGTTTTAATCAAATTGCCGTTATGATGCCAAAGTTTCACTGTTCCATCCCGACTAGCAGAAGCCAGTCGCTGGGAATCGGGGCTAAAGCTAACATCTAATACCCAGTCTTTGTGTCCCTCTAAGGTTTTAATTAAATTGCCATTGCGATGCCAGAGTTTCACGGTACCATCTCGACTGGCAGAAGCCAGTAGCTGACCATCAGCACTGAAACTAACGCTATCAATGCGTGCACCATGACCCCTCAAGGTATTAAGCAGCTTACCATTACGATGCCAAAGTTTGACAGTACGGTCATTACCGACAGTGGCAATCAGCTGGCTGTCTGGTGAAAACTGAACATCCCTTACCTGCTCCTGATTTCCTCGCAAAATCAGGCGAGATTGATTATCCAAACTCCAGATTTTGATGGTTTTGTCATAGCTAGCGGAAGCAAGACTAGGGATTGGGGAAGAGGGATTTCCATCATTTGTTGTGGATGAGTTTTCATGGGTGTCTAGACCCCCATTATGAACGGCAGAAGTGCTAAAACTCACAGAAGTAACACTGTCGCCATGTCCTTTAAAAGTTTTTAGTAACTTCCCCTCAATTGTCCAAAGCTTCACTGTATTATCATGGCTTCCGGAGGCAATTAGCTGACCATCTGTACTGAAAGCTACTTCTAATACCCCTTGCTTGTCCTTAGGGAAAGTTTTGAGCAGTTTACCTTGATAGTCCCAGAGCCTCACTGTTTGATCATCACTGGCGGAGGCAATCAACTTCCCATTGGGACTAAATGCTACACAATTAACCGTGTCACCATGACCTTTGAGAGTTTGCAACAACTTACCGTCCAACGACCACAATCTGATAGTTTTATCCTCACCAGCAGCAGCAATCATTTCACCCTCAGGACTAAAACTTACCTGCTGTATCTTACCCTGTTGCTTCTTAAGAGTCTTGACTAATTCGCCATCTAATGTCCAGAGCTTAATGGTGCCCTTACTCCCTCCAGAAGCAATGAGCTGCCCATTCGGACTAAAGCTCACGCTGGATAACTCAGACAGATAGCTCTGAAAAGTTCTCACTAAGCTACCATTACTACGCCAGAGTTTGACTGTACCATCCCAGCTACCAGAAGCAATTAGCTTACTATCTGCACTAAAAGATACACTGGTGACGCTATCTTGATGTCCTTTGAGAGTAGTGACTAAACTCCCATTAGGATGCCACAATTTCACAGTTCGATCTCGGCTAGCAGAAGCAATCAACTGACCATCTGGTGAAAAACTAACGTCCCAGATAACATCAGTATGTCCTTCCAACTGATTACGTTCGGAAACATCGTAAACGGCTTGGCTAAGGGCAATTGCTACCTGGAGGTGAGTATCTGGTTTCACTCCTAAAGATCTAGGAGAGTTCTTTTCCAAAGTCTTGAGGAGCCTTGCCGCTCTTAATCCTTCTAATAGAGCCTCAAACTTTTTATTGGAAGCAAAGAGCGCTTCTGAGGATGCACTGAGTGTACTCAGGTGGGCATTTGCAGACAGTGCTTCCGCTCGTCTTTTCTGTACCTCTGCTCGCCATCCCAGCATACCAGAGGTAACTGCCAAAACTGCCATTGCCGTTCCCATAGCGATCGCTCGCAGTCGTTGTTGACGGACCCGCCGGAGTTCAAATTCGCTTTTTTCTAGCTGCGTAATAATATTGAGTCGGGCACGCTGATTATATTTTTGACGAATTGGTTTGACTAAGTAATCATGTACTAGTTGATATTGATCTTGAGTTTCCCCTGGCACTCTGAACAATAAACCGCACCCCACCAAAATCTTGAGAATCAATTCTATATTCCCCATTTCCAACTCGGCTTGAGTCTTCCAAGGGCGAGTGCCTTGCTCATTAGTTAAGGAAAATAGTAGTTGCCAGACAGTATCTTCGTTTTCTTGTCCACAATCACTGATGACCTCTAAGAGGGAGCGCTCCACTAGAGCAGCCTTGGGGTCACCTCCCAGGTCACGATATTGTGCAAGGGTGGTAATTTTTTCCGCTTGCAGCTGGGCTCCCACGACTTGTAGTTCAATCAGACGCACAGATCCCAATTTTGAAGCTAAATCTTGCACAACTGCCTCAATGAGAGATTCTTCCAATTGGAATTGAGATACAGCAGACAAAGTGGCAATAAGGTTTTTGGCATCTGCCTCAGAGAGATCCTTCAAGGGATAGCGTAACTGTCGATCCAGAATATTGTAGTTGATCGCATTCGGCTGGCTATAATACTCGCACTCTAATAAGTAATGGAGATAGTCTTCTCGTAAAGATAAGATGACTTTCACATAAGGAAGATTTAGACACTGCTCCAAAAAATCATAAAATTGACGCCGTTCAGCTGAGTTACTACAAAGAACAAAAAATTCTTCAAACTGATCAAAAATAAGAACAGTCAATAAATTTTGCTCACAAGAAAGCTGCAACTTTTCTATAATTGCTTGTAGATTAGGAGGCTGGACAGTTTTTAAAAAGGGGGTATCTTGCTTTGACCTACGTGGTTCTTCAGTAGATACTATCGGGTTACCGAAAGGATAAGGTAAATTGAAAGTTTTAGCAGGTAATTTTGAACTGTTTTGCCTACTAACTTGCCAACTTCCTAATCTTTGTGCTAGAAGTTTTTCTAACTCCCCAACCCAATCTTTGTATACTTTTTGTACAACAGGCATGGTTGCTCTGGTTCCAATAATTTTAGATTCTAAAGCTGGTACTAAACCAGCATTAATTAGGGAGCTTTTGCCAACACCGGAAGCACCATGAATCACGGTCAGTTTGTGATCATTGCGACTTAGACGCTCAATCAGGTGATTGACATCTTGTTGACGCCCAGTTGCAGCAATTTCTAGAGGTAATGGTCTTTCTGGGAAGGTTGGATATCGAATTCCGTATTGCCCTGCTCTTCTCAATGGTTGTAGGGGAACAGCACCGAGAAAGGGACAAAATCCATACTGTTGCTCAATCAAGCAGCGCTCTTGCTTGATTACAAAAGCTTCTAGATATCGCTTTTGCTCGAAATAAAGCGATCTCAATTCCTCCAAAATACTAATGTAAAGCCTGGGTTGTTGCTCTGTAGAATATGGTTCTAATATTTTTACTTCTATGGCTTGTTCGAGGGTAGTGATAGCAGCAGCTGGGTAATTCATCTGCTGCTGTGCTTGAGCTAGCAACAGTAAATAAGAACCTTGCTGTTGGAACTGAGGAGAAGGGGATTGTTCAAGGAGATTGAGAGCAGTTTGAGCCAATATTTCTGCATCCAACCAATTTGCTTGTCCATAAGCAACAGCCGCCAAAAAACCATAAGCTTGGGCTAATCGCTCAGGATAAATTTGGGTTTGAGGAGCATCCAGAGATTTTAGAGCTAGAGCCTGTAATTCTGTCCAATTTTGCAATTTTTGCAGTATCTCTCCCAGCTGAACCGTCAACTGAGCAACCCACTCTGAACGTCCTGCTGCTGCAAACACCTCAATTGCTTCGCTCAATAACGCCTTCGCTTGTTGCCACTTACTATTACTCCTCAGTGGCTGCAACTGAGCTTGGCGGCAATAACACCAACTCATGTGCAAAAACAGTGTCCCAACTCTTTCTAGGGATTGGGGATTGTTTATGGGGAGTTCTCCCCTGACTTCATCTTGCCAAAAGCCTAAGCTTTGCTGATATTGCTCTAAGGCAATATCAATCTGGTCATAGCTAAAAGCATCTCTTCCTAGAATAAACTGCCAGGTGGCAAATAGAGCTGGTTCTATATCTACGGTCGCGTAACTCAAATCCTGCAAAGCTGACTCAATTTCTTGGCGTCGCCGACAACCAGGTGCTAAATTGAGCGCATCGTTGGGGATAAATTCTACCACATCCTGAGCCAAAATAGCTGCCAAGAGTTCATCTGCTGTTTGATGCCATAACCAGATCAACTCTTTAGTTGTGAATTTAAATTGAATTGAGGTGGCAGCCCAAGTTTTGAAATCAGGGGCAAATCGCATTAGTTTATGCAGTATTTCGTCTGTGATCCACAAAACTACAGGGAAGTTTAATGTTTTACGAAACTCTTCCCTCATTTGGTTAGTTGAAACTAACATCTGGTCAATGGCTGTTACCGAGTCTAAATTGAATACGCTCAGGGCGTGAGTTTGCTTCCCTTCGATAGCAGTCAGGATGTCGTCATATAAACTCTGGCTAGACTCTTGCAATACTAGCTCCCTCACCGGGATTTCTTTGAGCGCTTGTAGTCTCCGCCACATTTGCTGTGAACAAACTTGATAATTACAGCGAGCCAAAATCAGAGCAAACTGTCCTTGTGATAGAGTAATTGCCCGAAATAGCCGGGAGAGGGATCTCCCATTGAACATGGCTATTTCTTGTGAGCTAGTCTGCTCGCTCATCCAATCTACTTTTTGTCTGTTCATGTTTTAGATGCACCTCAACAAAGCTATTTAAAAGCTTTAAAAAACCCTAACATCCAGGTGTATTGAAAAATTACTAAAAAATTATAAAGAAAAGATTATAAAGATTTATCCATAAATAAACTGAAGAAATACTCATTGATTAAGTAATAAAAATTAACCAAAAATTATTGGCCATTGGTCATTAGCCCAAAGGACAAAGGACAAATAACCAATGACTAAAATTGTCACGCACTCTCTGAAAGATTGGACTCTCTATTAATCTCTACTTTCCAAGATTGAAATCTTGCTGTTTCTTTCAGTGCTGGATTACTTCCAAACCACCGACCTAATTCATCTCTGTATTCAAAGACAAACATACTGCGCAACAGAGATTGAAATTCTCTTTCACCTTTGACAACCTGATGTTCTTCCACCTGAAATAGCAACTCCCATTCCTGTTCCTCTACTGCCAGAGCGAGGTCATCACGGTAGCTTTTAATAACATTCTCTAAACAACTACGGGATAGGGGGGGATCCTCCTGTTGCAGGCAACCGTAGAGTAAGCCTAACAAGTTGCGGACATGGCCTCCACTAATGCGACAAAGACGATCAAGGGTTGCTGGTTGATCAAAAACTGCTGGTAACAAATTTAACCGTTCCTGGGCATCAACATGAGGAAAAGCTCGCGCCAAAACTAGCTGTCGCAGTAGAGCCATTCCTTGTGGGAAGTCATGATCATCTCTTCGCTGTACCGGTACCATCGGCAAAACTTTGGGGGCCACACCACCTCCCAAACGATTCTTGAGGGTTCCATACTCATTGCAAAACATCAAGCCCAAAGGTAGTGTGTAAAGAACATGACATCTCAAACCTCGTAACTGAGAACCACGATCAATGAACAGATACTCAGGCTGAGAGCGACCGGTGGACATCGGTCTGGGATCGACCCGATCTAAATTGTCAATAATTACCACTAAACCTTTCTTGCCGCGCTTCTTAAGTTCTTTAATCCCTCGTTCGAGGATTTCTTCGTTGATGGCCTGCAAAATGCTTTTGGTGCGAGGCTCTAAGTGTTGTCTGAGCTGGTCGCGCAATTGAGGGCTATCTTTAGTCTTAGCAGTAATTTTGCCAATACCGATGGAGAGTTCTGCTTCCGCCGACAGATCTACAGGAGTTTGCATGAAGTCTTTGATATCATTGAATACTTGGGCAAAGTACTTGGTTCGAAGATGAATACCAATTCCTTCTAGGCTTTCGCTGACTGACCTGGCAATGCTCAGCAAAATATCGCTAATATCGACATCATGCATATCTAAGTCACGACTCGATTCAAAATAAACCACATGAAATTCTTGCTCTTCCAACAGAGCCTTCAGACGCAACAATTCTGTAGACTTCCCACAGCCGATATGTCCTGTAAATAGCTGGCAGGTGGGTTCATCAGGTGATAGACGGGTGATGGTTCTTTCTATCGCTTCAATGATCTTACCGCCCCGCACGGCAGAAAAATCAATATAGTACTGACGATCTTCAGGATTCCCTACAACCAGGGTTTTTGCAGGGTTACAAGCTTTAAAAAATGTCGGTAGATGCAGTTTCATGCTCAAGGTAGATGCAGTTCCATTCTCAAGACTTACTCACTCACAGTCTCAAATAGAGAGTAAATCATTAATTGAAACCATATACCTAGGGGTCACAACCCCTCAGTGAGGAATATCACTGCCATAAAGATCGGTCTGTTGATGTAACCAAATTGGTAGAGATACACAATAGCTTAATCGTGGGCAGATTTACAGTAGTGGTAATTTAGGAGTGGTTAAATACAAAAGTATCAGCGATAGTAGATGGCAAACATCGCATCAGTTTCTCAATCACAATTAACCAATCGACGTAAACAGCTGCAACGAGAACGGCAGATTCGATTGTTTCAGACGATTTGGCGCTCCCTTGTAGTTGGGGGTATGGCTAGTGGTTTAGTTTGGGCAATTACCCTACCAGACTGGGTGATTGGTCAACCAGAACAAATTCTCATTGAGGGCAATGAGCTGCTTTCCTCCCAAGCAATTCGTTCTCTGCTTCCCTTATCGTATCCCGAGTATTTATTGCAAGTAGAGCCCCAAGCGATCGCCAACTTCCTAGAGTCTCAAGCTCCGATTGCTGAAGCCAAGGTGATACGTCAACTGATGCCACCAGGATTGACTATTCAAGTTAAAGAACTTAAGCCAGTGGCGATCATACAACCGAGTACACCTCCTCAAAAAGTCAAAAATGAGAAATCTTCTCCAGAAAGGGGGTTATTGGATGCACAGGGAAATTGGATGCCCGAAAGTAGTTTGCTCTCACTGGAGCCTAATTTCCAGTTGCCGACCCTGAAAGTGATTGGTTCAAGCCAGCAATATCTTTCCCACTGGCGAGTACTCTACCAGGAGGTGAGCCAATCCACTATCGAAGTTTTAGAGCTCGATTGGCAAGATCCAGCTAACCTAATCCTGAAAACCGAGTTGGGTGATGTACATTGTGGTTCTTACAGTTCCCGATTCGGTGACCAACTAGCTGTTCTGGCTAGAATGCAAGAATTGTCAACACAGCTCAAACCTAGCCAAATTGCCTATATTGATCTCAAAAATCCAGATTTACCAGCAATTCAGCTGAAAAATTAAATTGGGACAACTTAACCAGAAAATTATTAAAATTGAGTAGACTTACTCTATAGTTTACTCAGATTGCTACCCATAACTGATAAAGTTGATTATCAATCCTGACCTACTACAATGACGCTTAATAGTAAAATGGGGCTGGCTAGTCAAAGCTCTCATATCAATGGACACACAGATATTTCAATCGGAGTAGATAATACTCATCCCTTTAGTAATTCTGGGTTACAGTTGAGCCAAACCCATGATCTCAAGGGCATACCCAGGGAAGAAACTAGGAGTGAGGAGATAGTGCCAAGTAGCGCTGCCAAAATTAAAGTCATTGGTGTCGGTGGTGGTGGGGGCAATGCAGTCAACCGCATGATTGCTAGTGGGTTAGCTGGGGTTGAATTTTGGTCGATTAATACAGACGTTCAGGCTCTGACCCAAACTTCTGCCCCCAATCGCCTGCAACTGGGACAGAAATTAACCCGAGGACTAGGAGCTGGAGGTAATCCAGCGATTGGTCAAAAAGCGGCTGAAGAATCTCGAGATGAAATTGCCCAAACTTTGGAAAACTCAGACTTGGTGTTTATTACTGCTGGTATGGGTGGTGGTACTGGGACGGGTGCCGCTCCCATTGTAGCGGAAGTAGCCAAGGAAATGGGTTCTTTGACTGTTGGTGTTGTTACTCGTCCTTTCACCTTTGAAGGACGTCGTCGTACTAATCAAGCGGATGAAGGGATTTCCGCCTTACAAGGTCGGGTGGATACTCTCATCGTTATTCCCAATAACAAGCTGTTGTCGGTGATTCCTGAGCAAATGCCAGTTCAGGAGGCCTTTACAGTTGCTGATGATATATTGCGTCAAGGGGTACAAGGAATTTCTGATATAATTACCATCCCTGGTTTAGTTAATGTTGATTTTGCCGACGTTCGAGCTGTAATGGCAGATGCCGGTTCGGCATTAATGGGTATTGGAGTGGGTTCTGGGAAGTCACGAGCCCGAGAAGCAGCTATGGCTGCTATTTCGTCTCCCCTACTGGAATCTTCTATTGAAGGAGCCAGGGGCGTTGTCTTGAACATTACTGGTGGTACTGATCTCTCGTTACACGAAGTCAATGCGGCTGCGGAAACAGTTTATGAAGTTGTTGATCCCAATGCTAATATCATTTTTGGGGCGGTGATTGATGAAAAGCTTCAGGGTGAAATTAGAATTACTGTTATTGCCACTGGATTTAGTGGAGAAATTCAGTCTGTGCCAGCGGTTAGGGAAGTCCCACAACGTCAGAGACGACCAATTTCCCCAGTACCAAATCCACCAGTCCCTCCTGTAGTGGAACCCAGGAACAGACCGGAACTGGATATTCCAGAATTCCTTCAGAGGCGTCGGTTCCCTAGGAATTAGGGATTTCCTAATAAAAAAATTTCCATAGTCTCCAGCTCCTAAGAAATATGAACTCTAATTTCCAGAGCAATACCCCTATGCCTAACCCGCAAACAGACCGTTATGCACCACCAACAGCAGCGAACCCATACCGCGCCTCAGTGCCAATTTCTGTTTACCGAGAACTAGCAGCTGAGTTACAAGCAAGCCAGGCGATGATGGACTCCCTCAACACTCAAAATCAGCAATTGGTTCAACAAAATCAACAGCTGCGACAAGAGGTAGCAAAAGTTCTCCAATCAACGGAAAATCTACAGAAAGTTTTTACTTCCTTGGATTCAGCAAGTCAGATTGGGGAAGTACCTTCATCTAAAGCTCTCAGACAGCCAGAGCCTCATCAAGCCCCACCACCCCCCCAACAGAGAGCAAAGGCAAGTTTCTCACCGGATGAATTACCGCCGCCTCGCCCACAGCCGGAACCCCCTCGTTCGTCCTATAGAGACACTTTAGTAATTGAACAGGAAGAACGCCGCCCCCGCCCCACACCTCAGTCAGAAAGGGTCTCAGAAGTTAGTGGTTGGTGGTTAATTGTTGCCATATTGTTAATTGTACTGACGGCTTTTGGTACTGGCTTTTTGATTGTGCGACCCCTGTTAAACAACGACAGTAGTCGTTAAACTGTCATTGTTTGGCAAGCGAGTAACCAATGAGGTGTAACTATGAGAGCTGCGATTTTCATAAGCGGAGATCGGGGCACGATCACCCTTCAAAGCTCTACCCGGAAGGACTGTTGTGCTTAATTTTCTGCAATCTTTCTAGATATAACCTTTTCCAGCAGGAGTGAGATACATTTGTAGGAGTATGAGGAGTTATCCCGGCTGAAAAGCTTATGGCTTTATTCCGCCGTTGCTAGCCAGTCTTCTACAGTCAGCTCTGGAACTCGCAGCATATCCGAGTCGTGAGAAACCAAAACTAATTCTCTAACAATGGCGATCGCAGCTATAAAAATATCTGCATCTTCCAGCATCATCCCCCTCTTTTTTAAATAAGCGTGGATTTCTGCTGCCTTCTCCAAAATAGCGACATCGTTCCACAACAGAACTGGGTAATCCTGGCACAACTTATCGAAATCAGACAGCTTCATGGTAGCGTTGCTAGCAATTAGACCTCTTTTGATTTCATAGTATGTTATTCCACTTATATATGCTGTCTGGTATTTTACGGATAGACGAGCTAGCTTCTGCCTTACTATTTTATTTTTCTTGAGAATGGCCGAAACTACATTCGTATCCAGCAGATAATCCTTTTTTACCATCTCCCCTCTACGGCAGCGTCGAATATTTCCATTTGCTCCGGCGTCAAATCATTTAAAGTTCCAGAAACTGCCTCTAGGGTTAGCACTTTACGGATTCGGTCGCTCAGATCCTCATCGTCAATCTCTTGGAGTTCCTCGGTACTCAAATATTCTTCTATCAAGCCGGATACATAGTTAACCATTTCCCCTCGGTCTAATTTCTCCCGATACCAAGTTTCTTTTTCCATCAAATTCTCAACTATCCGGGATATCCTGGCGGTGACTGCATTTTTCTCTATAATGCTTTGAGTCATAATTCCTCCTTATGGTTAATCCGCTGTTATGCTCAAGAATAAAGCTTATCTATATATATAACCTTTTCCAGCAGGAGTGAGATACATTTGTAAGAGTATGAGGAGTTATTCCGGCTGAAAAGCTTATGGCTTTATTCCGCCGTTGCCAGCCAGTCTTCTACAGTCAGCTCTGGAACTCGCAGCATATCCGAGTCGTGAGAAACCAAAACTAATTCTCTGACAATGGTGATTGCAGCTATAAAAATATCTGCATCCTCCAGCCTCATTCCTCTCTTTTTTAAATAAGCATGGATTTCTGCTGCCTTCTCCAAAATAGCGACATCGTTCCACAACAGAACTGGGTAATTTTGGCACAACTTATTGAATTCAGACAGCTTCGTGGAAGCATTGCTAGCAATTAGACCTCTTTTGATTTCATAGTAGGTTATGCCGCTGATAAATACACCTCGATTGTAAACTGAAGCTTTATACAATTGGTTTTGCACCGCTTTGTTGTTCTTGATAGCTGCCGTCACTATGTTAGTATCGAGCAGATAATTTATTCCTACCATCTCCCCTCTACGGCAGCGTCGAATATTTCCATTTGCTCCGGCGTGAAGTCGTCTAACATCCCAGCTACTGCCTTGGTCGTCATTATTTTTCTGATTCTGCCAGCAAGGTCGTTATCGTCAATTCCTTGGAGTTCCTCAGGACTCAAGTATTGCTCGACAAGGCTGAATACATGGTCTATTGTTTCCTGTTGGTCTAGTTTCTTCTGGAAAAAGCGATCGCTCTCCATCAAATTCTCAACTATCCGGGATATCCGGGCGGTGACTGCATTTTTCTCTATAGTGCTTTGAGTCATAAATCCTCCTTATGGTTAATCCTAAGTCTTATATTTATTTTAGCGATCGCTCTTGGGTCTTTGTCAAAAGAATCGCGATCACTTTTATACTCAGATCTTGCACTCTTTTCATAAATACTGAATAACCCAACTAGGAACAATCAATTTCAGTACTGAAACAGTCAAATCTTATCACTGTTAAGAGTTCCCTGTTAAGAGTTCCCTACCTTCACCGGTATATTTTCGACAGGCGTGCAAGAGCTCAGTATAACCTTTTCCAGCAGGAGTGAGATACATTTGTAAGAGTATGAGGAGTTATTCCGGCTGAAAAGCTTACGGCCTTATTCCGCCGTTGCCAGCCAGTCTTCTACAGTAAGCTCTGGAACTCGCAGCATATCCGAGTCGTGAGAAACTAAAACTAATTCTCTAACAATGGCGATCGCAGCTATAAAAATATCGGGAGCATCCCATTTTGGAAAAAACATTACCCAACAAACGATACGACAAGAGTTTCAGCTGTCTTTAAGGAGACAACTCGCCGAAATGGGATGCTCCCAGGGGATGGGCATGATGGCATCTGGAACATCTTTGCTGAAATTGGTGAGCATCAGAATCGAATTGAAATCCTAGACTGGTATCACCTGATGGAAAATCTTCATAAAATAGAAACGAATAAATCCACTAAGGAACAGTTAAAGGCTTACCTGTGGAAAGGACAAATATCCGAGGCTAGGAAGTTGCTGAAGTTAGTCAAGCCAGTGGGAGGAACTAACTTTCTTTGTTATCTCAAAAAACACCAGAAACGGTTAATCAATTATCACTCTTTCCAACGGGAGCAAATTTGTTCAATTGGGAGCGGAGCGGTAGAATCGGCTGTCAAACAAATAAGCTACCGAGTTAAACTAACTGGAGCCCAGTGGCGACCAGAGAATGTCGCTAATATCTTACAACTGCGTTGTGCCTATCTTAACGGTCAGCTAGCTATTTAAGCGCTAAAAAATCCTCTCTAATTTAACAGTATTCGCGAGTTATAATCGCGAATAGATGTTTCATGGGAAAGTAACAGCAATGGGTAGAAGAGTTTCCAGTAAATCACAGCAAGATAAGCTCGAGAGAATAACTCGTTTACAGACAGCGATTGCTAGTCTCGAAA
>JAAHGR010001019.1 GCA_010672425.1 Symploca sp. SIO2E6 | reverse complement strand
TCGTGTTCTTAAAAATTCACGAAAAATGCAGATTTAGTAATGTTTGTCAAACACCTTGAAAAAGTCATATTTAGAAAAATTATCAATCAAGGGGTCACAAGGGTGTAATTGGTTCCGAAAAGTCATGAAGCCAAACCTATACACCACAAGGGTTTCAAGGGCAGGTTGCGTCTGGTGACACGAACCCTAGGTTTTCGCCAAATCATGTAATCTTTCTCCTTTGTTAAGCTGATTATTAATTTTTCGTCGATATGGCTGATTCTGAAGATAGCGCAGGATAAAAATAGTTTTTACCATCCGTCCATATTCACTCAAGGAACTAGCCAAATCATTTTGTTGGGGAAAAGATTGCAGTTTATTGAGAAACAGCGAAGCTGTTACCCAGCCCAACTTGAGCGAACCAACAACTCGCAGCATATCGTCCCATCTCAGGAGAATCTTTTCAGTATTAATTGTGCCAGAGAGTAGGGATTCTATTAAAAAAGTTGGAGAAAATTGGCGTACATAACTATAACGTAAAGCGAAGAAATCAAAGTAATCATCAGCATGGGGACGAATTAAAGATTTACACTCAGCCAAAGCCATTGACAACTCTTCTGGAGCTACTTTTTCGTATATTTTGCCTCTTAATTGTTCGTCTTTAATCTCTTCATCTAAAATTACCTGACCGATTTGATTCAGCAGCTTGAGCTTTTGATTGAGAGATTGAGCGATACGATACTGAAATTGCTCTCTATCTTTCTTGGAGCGAGCGTAAACATTGGCTAAGGTGCTGATATACAGATCAATGGCTTCATCAATAATTTCGGTATAACCCTGACGGCAAAAAGCAATCAGAATCGAATAGCGACGGGCAGCAGGAGTGCGAGAAAGTGCTTGAGCGGGGGATTTTTTACCTAATTTGGCGAGAAATTTTAGCCGATTGGGATTGAGAACGCTGACATCCCAATCTTTGACGTTTTGCTGGTTCAAAAAATCTAGTTTAGCTAAGGCATTAAGGATGGCTTTGGGAGAATTGCTCACTGCACCAGTCCGCAGCCAAGCCAAAGGGGTACGTTGCCTATCGGATTCTACTTCCAATAAACTATCAAGAAATTTCTCACGAGAGTCAGTGAGAATTGGTTTTAAACGTTTACAAGTTTCTGTCCAAGCTTCATTACGGGCTGTAGCTACCATTCTCTCTAGAATAGTCAAACCTGGACGAATAATTTTTGAGGTTTCCAATTTTTTTATTAGCAGTTGAAATAAGAGCAAAGGGCGGTCATGTTCCATTGCTCGTTCTAATAACCATATCCCTAGCTCTTGGTAATCGGCTTTGTTGGCTTTGCGAAACCTTAGATAGTCCTGAATCTCTTGGAGTTGATTGGTTCTAGTTTGTGAACGTTCTCCATACAGACTGAGGACAGATGGGGAGATATTTAACTGTTCGGCTACATAGTTAACTACAACTGATGGTAGTTTGGGAAAGTTATCGGGAATAAAACTGAGGTATCTTAGCGTTCCCAGTTGTAGAGCAAATCCCAGAATATTATGGTCGCCACTGCGCTTTTTGACGAGAGTTAAATCTTGCTCTGAAAGGGTAAAAAAAGTGATTAATTCATTAGGAGTGATTTCATCAGGAAAGGATTGAAGGCGTTCTCGTTCTGCTTGAGAAAGAAATTGTACTGGCATTAGTTATAATTTCACTCATCCTCCCCAATTAGTTCTACCGCCGCTTCCAGGTCGTGGTCGCTGGGGGTACAGTAGCGACGAGTGGTTTCTAAGTTGTCATGTCCTGCTAAGGTTGCGACTTTTTCTAAACTTACTCCTGCATCTATGAGATTTTTACAGAATGTATGTCTGAGTTTATGGGGGGAAACCTCATCTAAATCTGTTTGTTTAACGTATTTTCTCAAACTGCTTTCAATACCCCTGGGAGTCATTGCTCCTCTTTGACCAATAAAAACTCGCTCTGAACAACCTTTCTTTTTCTCGTATCCTAATTCTAGTAAGACTTGACGAGCATCTTTGTTTAAAGGGATTTCTCTTCTTTTTGAACCTTTGCCATGATTGACGCTCAAACGTCCTTTTTTGGGACTAATCTTGATATCCTTCCAAGTTAATGCACATAATTCGGAAACTCTTAATCCTGTATTTAATAGCAGTTTGACAATCGCTATGTCTCGCGGTTTCCTTCCTTTTTCCACTATCCGACACAAGGCGTGTTGTTCAATTCTGTCTAACCATTTAGGGGCGGAAGCTTGCTCTCTTACAGGTTGGGGAACATGGGGTAAGCGATTGTCGGAAAAATAACCTTCTACTCCTGCCCAATTGAGAAAACTTC
>JAAHGR010001018.1 GCA_010672425.1 Symploca sp. SIO2E6 | reverse complement strand
TCGTCGAATGCGTTAAGATATCCCTAAACCGCAAGGTTATCGAAAGGGCGGGTTTTGTCCGATAGTTATCGTCGAATGCGTTAAGATATCCCTAAACCGCAAGGTTATCGAAAGGGCGGGTTTTGTCCGATAGTTATCGTCGAATGCGTTAAGATATCCCTAAACCGCAAGGTTATCGAAAGGGCGGGTTTTGTCTAATGGTTATCGTCGAATGCATTAAGATATCCCTAAACCGCAAGGTTATCGAAAGGGCGGGTTTTGTCTGATGGTTATCGTCGAATGCGTTAAGATATCCCTAAACCGCAAGGTTATCGAGAGGGCGGGTTTTGTCCGATGGTTATCGTCGAATGCGTTAAGATATCCCTAAACCGCAAGGTTATCGAAAGGGCGGGTTTTGTCCGATGGTTATCGTCGAATGCGTTAAGATATCCCTAAACCGCAAGGTTATCGAAAGGGCGGGTTTTGTCCGATGGTTATCGTCGAATGCGTTAAGATATCCCTAAACCGCAAGGTTATCGAAAGGGCGGGTTTTGTCCGATGGTTATCGTCGAATGCGTTAAGATATCCCTAAACCCGCCCCTACGAAGACACGGAATTTTCTGCTAATTCTTAATTCTCTCACCCGCCTTAATGAAATTACAGGCGCACACCTATCCTATTATTAGGTAATAATAGCAAACAATAGGCATGATTGCAATAGGCAAAATTGAAATATAATGATTAATCACAACCGGCTAGTAATCGGCATTGTATGTATGCCCCCATTCCTCAATCTTATTTTCTGGAAACGATGTTATTGGGCGGTGTATTCACTATCAATTGGTTTATCGAAAAATTTGCCCATGACTTGCCAATAACTAATTTGAACCTTACTCCAGAGGAAATTTGGGAGACAGCGGCGGCTAAACTACCTCCAGGTGCTGCTGGGTTAATGTTAGTGCCTTACTGGAATTATGTCATGAATCCCTATTGGGATACTAGTGCTTCTGGTATTACTATTGGTTGGACAGGAACCCACGGGCGGGAACATCTGTATCGGGCAATTTTGGAAGGGATTGCTTTTGAACAAAGACTGGTAGGGGATGGGGTAATGGCAGCAATGGCTCAAAGATTCAGTGAGTATGTAGCTCTAGGTGGTGGCTCTCAAAGCAATCTTTGGTGTCAAATTGTTGCTGATATTACCGGTGTACCAGTGGTACGCTCTAATACTACCGAAGCCACTTGTTTGGGAGCAGGTATTCTCGCCGCGATCGCAGTGGGATGGTATCCTGACATTAATATTGCTGCTTCATCAATGACGGGTACTGGGTCTCGTTTTACACCAAATTCCCCAACCCAAGCTATTTATGAACAACTTTACACTGAAGTCTACAAACCGTTATTTCCTACCTTGCATTATTACTTATTACTCACCGTTCGCTTATTTGAAAATGAGTTAGGGAAATTATCTACGAGGGAATGGGGATTCCAGGCTCCGGTAAATTAGTTTGACAAATTTACAAAAATGTTTATATGCGAGATTAAGCGATCGCCCAATTTCGAGCTGTTTTTAAAATCTGTGAAATACGCGCTTATATAGCGTATGGCAATTTTCGCTAACCACTAGACAAAATGGGCGAAGGGTGAGTTATTACTTATTCAGCAAACCCTAGCTAGGAATTAGAGTAACATGGCGAAAATTTTAATTTTGGGCGCTGGCGTGATTGGAACTGCCTTTTCACCGTCTTCAATATCAAAGGCAATGACTATCGCCTGATTGTAGGTATTGATTACGAAAACCAAACGATTTACTACAAATACTTTCTGACTCATGCCGAATACGACAAAGGCAAGTGGAAAAATGACCCTTACTTTTAACCAAACTGCTTATTGCAGTCTACTAGCTGAAATTGCTCCTAAAGTAATCGAGACAGAACAGGAGTACGATCGCATCTTAGCAGTGGCAGAGCGGTTAACATTTAAGAAAAATCGCACTCCAGAGGAGCAGGCTTTACACAAGTTGCTAGTAACCCTAATTGAAGCTTATGAGGTACAGAATTATCCAATGGCTCAAGTCGCACCTCATGAAATTCTCCAACATATCCTGGAATCGAGTGGCAGTCGTCAAGCTGATTTAGTGGGGGTTATTGGCTCGAACAGTGTAGTGTCGGAAGTAGTGAATGGTAAAAGCTCCATTAGTAAGGCACAAGCTAAGGCACTAGAGCGTCGGTCCATTACTCGATATTGACAAAAGTAACATACTGTGTATGCAAGGAAAAACTCGCTTAGGGCGAAGCATTCGCAGGGTAATTTATCGCGATTGCTTACCATTGATTGGTGCGAAT